>JBCDJA010000242.1:0-4553 GCA_038748465.1 Pseudomonadota bacterium | reverse complement strand
GCTGGTGGAAAGTAACACCCAGCGTTTGAAAGCCATCGAGACCGGCGAGCAAATCGTCGTTGGCGTCAATAAATATCAGCAGACGGAACCCTCGCCGCTTTCGACCGGCGAGGACGCCATCCAGGTCGTGCCGGAACATGTCGAACGCGACCAAATCGAGCGGCTTAATGCCTGGCGTGAGGCCCGCGATCCCGCCAAGGTGGAGGCTGCCCTCACGGCTCTGCGCGAGGCCGCCCAGGAAGACCGCAATGTGCTGCCAGCCTCGATCGAGGCGGCAAAAGTCGGGATCACCACGGGTGAATGGGCCGGCCTTTTGCGCGAGGTCTATGGGGAGTATCGGGCGCCGACGGGCGTTTCCAAATCGGCGCAAGCTGCAAGCGAGGACCTTTCTGAGGTTCGTGCCCGGGTCGATGCCGTCTCGGAGAAACTCCGCCGGCGGCTTAAATTTCTCGTCGGCAAGCCGGGCCTCGATGGGCATTCGAACGGGGCCGAGCAAATCGCCGTCCGGGCCCGGGACAGAGGCATGGAGGTCGTCTATGAAGGCATCCGGCTCACCCCGGCCGAGATCGTCAACGCCGCCCTTGAAGAGGGCGTGCATGTGGTGGGCTTGTCGATCCTATCGGGGAGCCATGTTCAACTCGTCACCGACCTCATGGGGCTGATGCGCGAGGCGGGCCTTGCCGCGATCCCCGTGGTCGTCGGCGGTATTATCCCGCCGGAGGATGAAAAGCTCCTCCTCGAAAGCGGTGTGGCGCGGGTCTATACCCCGAAAGACTTCCAGCTCAACGACATCATGATGGACATCGTTGAGGTGGTGGATGGGCTTGCCAACAAGGCTGCTTAGAGCGCGTTCGCGTCCCATCGCACGGCGAGGAGATGCTGGCCCGCTGACGCTGGGCGCGCGAGCGTTGTGCATTGCACATAGGGACTATCGGGGCGCCGTAACGCCGGAGCGCGTCGCTTAGAGGGTAGGCTCTAAATGCCGGAGATTTGTGGGTATCTTGCCCCCTTTGCGGGCCTGTGGGCCTAAGCGAGCCCTGCAAGACGCGACGGAATTCGGCCCAGTGAGCCGTGCCGAATTGCCGCCAAAGTCACGTTAATTTTAAGACTTTTTTTACCGCCAGGGTAGGCTCGACCTACCTTGCCCGCGGGTTGTTGCGTATCATGGCGCGATCGAAGAGTGTTGTAGGGCGCGTTTTCAAGGCAGGGACGGCACGCAGCATCGAGGCCTGACTCCCCTCTCGCCGGTGCCGGAATTAGTCGCTAAACCAATGGGGTGGTGTTGCGCCTGCGAACGCGTTGGCTGCATTCCATCCTGGGAAGGGATCGGGGCTGAGCATGCGAAATTGGGGTGAACCGCGCGAGATCAATCTCGGCGAGAAGAACGACAAGTTTTGGGGGCCGACGGACGATATCCGCCGGCTCAAGCGCGACCATCCGACCGCGTTTCAGATGGGTCTTCGCGGCCTAACGCTGGAGGATGACGATCTGGTGCATACGCTCGCCCGCGGGGCAGAGCGGATTGACCGCAAGGGCGTCGAGATCACAGCCGATTTGCGGTTGCGCAAACGCCAGATCGAAAATCAAGCCCTGCAGCTGGCCCAACGCAAACCCTTGTGGGATCGGTTCCTTCCCGCAAAGCCGGAGGTGGACCCAGGCGAGGCGCCCCAAGCTGAGAAAAAACAGGGCTTTTTCAGTGGGCTTCTCAAGCAAGCGAGCGATGCGCTGGCCCGCCGTCGCAAAAGCGCGGAGAGCCCGGACGACGATTGGACCGCTTACCGACCGACCGAGGATGAGGACCTTATCGACGAGGCCGACGGGCCGGAGGCAAGGCTTGACCGTGATGCGGCCTTTGCCCATGTGCCGTTCAAGCCTGAGGTCGATAAACGCACGAGCAATCGCATCATTCAGCGAAATATTCAGTACCAGGGGCAATTCTCGAGCCTCCTGTTGCATCTTACCGCCGTGGTGATTGGGGTCGGTGTCTTTATCGCCTCCATGGTGGTTGATTTTTTCATCATTAGCGAATTTTGGAAGAAGTCGTTCTCGAACGAATTTTTGGAGGTGCCGCAGCATCTGATGTCGAGCGTGTGGTCGAAGTCGGCGCAGGTCATCTTTGCTGCCTTCGCCATTCACTTCTTCCTGAAAATGCTCAGTAAGGTGCGGGTCATCGGCGACTTCCTGATCGGCGCTTATATCGTGCTCATCTTTGCCCTGACGATCTTCCTCTTGTTCGGGTCGGGTTTCATCAATGCGGCCGGCGGCGGGGTGACCGATACCCTCACCGAGCTTGGTGCACCGACCCAAAACGATGAAGTGCTGGCAGCGCTTGGATTGGGCGAGACGACGGCGGCTGAGGCCCAGGCCCCTGCCGCCGGGGCGGCGGCCGCCACCGTGCCGCAGACCTTCACGCTCTTTGGCTACACGGTCCCGATGGACGCGACGTTCTTTTTCATCGCGACCCAAAGCATCATTTTTATTGTGGTCACCAGCGTTGGCGCGTTGTGCATGCAGCTTGCCGAGCGCCACTATGCCTCACTGATGAATTCGTTCGTCTACCAACGGCGGATGAAGGAATACAAAACCTATGAAGACGCCTGGGCGACCTGGTACCTGGCGGCCGCTAATCTTGAGCGGGTGGAGAACCCCGATAAGCGGCGCAATATGATGATTAATTTCATTATGGAAGAGGTTGCGGCCTATCGTGCCGGCCTGGTGCGCGGCAGCGGATGGCGCGTCCGGCTCCAATGGCCGTTCTGGTCGGCGGGGCTTGACGAAGAGGGGCGGCGACAATTGTCTCAAGCAAGCGATGGGCGGACCAATGTGGATCGCTGCCGTGATGCGATCGATCAGTGGGCCGATCTTGTCGGAGGCTACCCGCAGATCGCGGCGCTCGAGCCGTTGCCGCGGGCCGAGCGATCTGACCGCCGCACCAACCTGTCCGATCGCGCCGGAGAGGAGGACACGGGCCAAGGCTCTGGCCTACGGGTCGTCCACTCAAAGGAAGACGAGGGCGAGCTGCCCCCGCCGGTCTCTGATCTCAACATGACGCAAGACGACAAAATCTAGGCTTGTCCTGTGTGCAGCCCGCCGGTCCTCGCGCGGATCGGCGGGTTTTGCGTGCCCGGCAAACCCCATCGATCCGAGGAGGGTCAGATGCTTCGTTTATTTTCTGCCGTTTTTGTCTCCCTTGCGGTTCTTGCCGCGCCCGCGGCCGCGCAAGAACTTGATGACAGCGGGCGCCCCTTGCCGCAAAACCTGGTCTTGGGCCTTGATATGAGCGCCAGCAATCCGCTGGTCGATAACCCCAATTTTGCAAGCAAAGTCGCAGATCGCGTCCGGCCCCTTATCGAGGACCTACCGATCCGCAGTGAAGTGCGGCTGCGCACCTTTGGCTCGTATAACAGCAGCGCCAACCATCTTCGGCTCGACCGCAAATTATCGATTAAGCAACGTCCTGAGGATGTTGCCGAGCTCATTGGCACCATCGTTGCGGGCATCCCGACGCTCGTCAAAGACGGCAAACTGAAGACCCATCAGCGGACAAATATTTTGGCATTTCTGGAAACCATGGAAAAGGTTACGGACTGCTCGGCCATGCCGACAACCGTCATTTTGGTCACCGATGGGGTGGAAGAATCGACCTATGCTGATCTTCGCATCCGGTCGACGCGTGGCAAAATCCCGCCCCAGGAAGAGGGGGAGACGTGGGCCCACTTTTTGCCCAAGCCTGATCGCGACTTCCGCTCTTGCCGCGAACTGCAAATGCTTGGCCTTGGCTTTGGACAAGACAACCCGGCCTATACGGCGTTTTTGCAGGACGAGTGGGGCGCCTGGGCAAAGAAAGCCGGCTTTAAGCAATATACCGGTCTTTACGATTGGTAAGCCTCAAGCCGCCTAAGCACGATATCCACCTCTTCGGCCGGGTCGGGCAGGCGCGATTTGATGGCGGCCGCGTCATACCCCTCAGCCCTCAGCGTTCGGAGCGAAAGCGCCTTATCCCGGGTCGCAAGCCGGTTGCCGTCCGGGCCCTCGATGAGCCGGTGGTGCGCATAGATCGGCGAATTGAGGTCGAATAGCGCTTGTAAAAGACGGTGAATATGACTGGCGTGATAGAGGTCTCGCCCCCGCGTGACCACATCGATGCCGGCGGCCGCATCGTCCAACACCACGCTAAGATGGTAGCTGGTCGGAGCGTCTTTGCGGGCGAGCACCACGTCGCCGAAAAGCTCCGGCTCAGCGCGGCGCCACAACGCGGTGCGCCCCTCCGGGGTTGGCCCCACGGCTCCCCGAAACCCAAGCGGCGCGGCCTCGCGCACGGCGGAATAGGCAAGCGCCTTCGCGGTATCCCGGCGGATGGCAGGGGGCTCGCCAGCGGCGCGCCGTGCCGCGCGCTCCGATGCCAGCATCTCGCGGCAGGTGCCAGGATAGATCGGGCCTTCCGGCCCCTCGCGCGGGGGATGCGGCGCGGCGTGACTGTTGGCGATTTCCTTGGCGATATCCCGCCGTGTACAGAAACACGGATAGGTGAGGCCAAGGCGCTCTAATCGGTG
>JBCDJA010000241.1:0-4566 GCA_038748465.1 Pseudomonadota bacterium | reverse complement strand
GGTCCCCCGGCAGCGCTCATCGAGAGGCGATCCGGGCACGGCAAACACCTCTCGGCCCTGCTCTCCGGCAAACCGCGCGGTGATGAGCGAGCCCGACCGCAACGCCGCTTCAACGACGAGGGTCCCAAGAGCCATCCCAGAGATAATCCGGTTGCGGCGGGGAAAGTCTTGCGCCCGACCGACATGGCCCAAGGGGCGCTCGGAGAGGACAACCCCGGTCGCGGCGATCTCCCCGTAAAGATCGGTGTTCTCGGGCGGGTAGATTTGATCGAGCCCACCACCAAGGACGGCAACGGTTCCGGTGGGAAGCGCGCCGCGATGGGCGGCTGCGTCAATGCCGCGCGCAAGGCCAGAGGCGATCACGAACCCGGCCTCGCCGAGGCCGGCTGCCAGCCTCGAGGCAAACCGCCGGCCGTTTGTGGAGGCGTTGCGGGCGCCCACCATGGCCAGCATGGGCTCGCGCAAAAGCGACATCCGGCCTCTGGCAAAAAGCAAGGGTGGCGGCGGATCGATGGCTTTGAGGAGCGCTGGATAGGCCCCTTGGTCATGGCACAGAAGGGACCCGCCAAGGCGTTTGAGGTCTGCGATCTCGTCTTCAGCCTGGGTTTTGGAGTGGAGTGTCAGGGCGGTCCGGCTGCCCCCGCGGCGCGCAAGGTCTGGCAGCGTGTCGATGGCCTGAAAGGCCGAGCCATAGGTGTCGAGCAGCTCGTGGTAGGTGATCGGACCCACATGACGTGTGCGGATAAGCCGTAAGCGAGCGATCAACTCCTCCGGGGCTATCTCGCTCATACCCGTCAGCTTTTCCGGCGCAAATTGATTTTGCTTTCGGTGCCATTGAGAAGCCGCGCGATATTCTCCCGGTGCCGATAAATCACCAGAACAGCCAGGAAAAGCACAAGCGGGATCAGCTCAAACAAGCTGAACGCTAAAAACAACACCGGCACAGCAAGGACCGTCACCACGGCGGCGAGGGAAGAATATTTCGTAAAAACGGCGACAGCGAGCCAGATCAAGAGCGCCAGGGTCCCCACTGGCCATTTCAGCGCCAGAACGATGCCGAAAAAGGTCGCGACGCCCTTGCCCCCTTTAAATCCCAACCAGACAGGAAAGAGGTGACCCACGAAGGCTCCCGCGCCCGCAAAGAGGGGGAGGACCGGGCCTGCAAGTTTTGCCAGGAGAACGGCAAGCGCCCCCTTGCCCCCATCGCCAAGTAAGGTGGCGAGGGCCGCCCACCGATTGCCGGTCCTCAGCACATTGGTTGCGCCGATATTCCCGGAGCCGACATTCCGTACATCGCCCATGCCAGACCAGCGTGTGATCAGCACACCGAAGGGGATTGACCCAATCAGGTAACCGAAGGCTAGGGCCGCGAGATAATAGGGGGCAGAGAGGGTCAGGGAAATCGGATCAGGCAGCATCTTTTGGGTAGTCCTTTAGGCGCGAATGGACGATGCGGCCAGAGAGGGTCGTCAAGGCAGCCCGGCCCTGGAAGCGTCGTCCGTCAAACGGTGTGTTCTTTGATTTTGATAACAGCTGATCTTTCCCAAAAATATAGGGCTCATCGAGATCGATCACGACAAGGTCTGCAGGCCGCCCCGTCGCAAGCCTGCCGGCGTGAAGGCCCAATAGGTCGGCCGGCGTGCTGGTCACGGCGCGAAGCGCGGTGGTGAGCGGCAATGCGTTGCCATGCACCAGTTCCAAAAGGACCGGCAGCAGGCTCTCCAGACCGACAGCGCCAAAGGCGGCTTCCTCAAAAGGGAGGCGTTTTTCCTCGGGTCCCCGCGGATCGTGATGCGAGGCCACAACATCGATCAGCCCCTCGCGCAACGCCTCCACAAGGGCAAGGCGCACCGGCTCGGAGCGCAAGGGGGGCAGGGTCTTATGAAAGGTGCGGTACGTTGCGATGTCGATTTCGTTGAGCGCCAGGTGATGGGGCGTGGTGGCGGCCGTGACCTTCAGGCCACGGTCTTTTGCCCGGCGCAAGGTTTCAAGGCTTTGGGGGCAGGAGATCTGCGCCAAATGATACCGCGCCCCGGTGAGGCCCACGAGGGCCATGTCCCGCTCGACGATGATGCTCTCGGCTTCGGCCGGAATGCCCTGAAGCCCTAGGCGGGTCGACAGCTCCCCCTCATTCATCTGCCCGCCGGCGGCCAGGGCTTCGTCTTGGGCGTGGTGCACCACCAGTCCATCCACCGACCGGGAATATTCGAGTGCGCGGCGAAAAACGCGGGTGTTGGCGATGGACTTCGGGCCATCGGTAAAGCCAACGGCACCTGCATCGCCCAAAAGAGCCATCTCACTCGTGACTTTGCCCTCGGTGCCCTTGGTGAGCGCGGCCATGGGATGAACACGGACGACTGCCGTATCGCGCGCTCGCCGCCTCACAAAATCCACCAGGGAGGCGTCGTCGATCACCGGGTCGGTGTTCGGCATCATGATGAGGGTGGTCACCCCGCCTGCGGCGCCCGCAAGGCTGGCCGAGCCGATGGTTTCCTTGTGCTCTGCGCCCGGCTCGCCAATGCTGACCGCCATGTCGACTAGGCCCGGCGCCAAAACATGCCCCCCGCAATCGATCCGCTCGTAATCGGGGCTAATGCCCTGGGCGTTAAAGAAACCGGGGCCCACCGCCTCGATCCGCCCCAGCCGCACGAGAAGCCCTCCGGACCCGTCGGTCTCGGTTGCGGGATCGACGAGCCGTGCATTGATAAAGGCGCGGGGCCGCGGCTCGCTCATACGCGCTCTCCCGGCGCTGTCTCTTCATCGGGAAGATGCCGCGCCAGAGCTTCCAGGAGGGCCATGCGCACGGCCACGCCCATTTCCACCTGTTCGGGAATAACCGAGATCGCCGGATCGTCCGCCACGGCACTGTCAATTTCGACGCCGCGGTTCATGGGCCCTGGATGCATGACAAGCGCCCCCGGTTTGGCCCGCGCAAGGCGCGCTTGGTCGAGCCCATAGAGGCGGAAATATTCGCGGTTTGAGGGGATATAGGCCCCCTCCATCCGCTCGGTCTGCAAGCGGAGCATCATAACGACATCGCATCCCTCAAGGCCCTCATCCATCGACTGGAAGACCCGCACGCCCAGATTTTCAATATGGGGGGGAAGCAAGGTCGGCGGGGCGATGACATGCACCGTCGCGTTCATGGCGTTGAGGAGATAAATGTTCGACCGCGCGACTCGGCTGTGGCGGATGTCCCCGCAGATCGCGACCCGGATGCCTTCAAGCCGGCCGAGATGCCGGCGCATGGTGAGCGCATCGAGAAGCGCCTGGGTCGGGTGCTCGTTGGCGCCATCGCCGGCATTGATCACCGCGCAATCGACCTTTTGGGCCAACAGATCGACCGCGCCAGAGCATTGATGGCGCATGATAAGCAGGTCGGGGTGCATGCTGTTGAGTGTGATCGCGGTGTCGATCAGCGTCTCGCCTTTATTGATCGAAGAGGCTTTGACAGCCATGTTCATCACATCGGCGCCAAGCCTTTTGCCGGCAATTTCGAAGGAGGCTTGGGTGCGGGTAGAGGACTCGAAAAATAGATTAATCTGAGTGCGCCCCTTCAGTACAGAAAGTTTTTTGTTGATCCGCTTATTCTGATCCACAAACCGCTCTGCGTGATCGAGGAGAGCGGTAATCTCGTGGGCATTGAGCCCTTGAATGCCCAGAAGGTGGGGTCGATGGTAAGCCACCGGGGGGAACGCATCGGGCATGGGCACATCCACTGGAGGGGTCAACTCGGCGCAAGGTTCCCTCTTGGCTTGCGCCTGTCAAGCTGACAGCCGCCGGTAGGCGTGCTCGGTAGGGCCTTGGGGTCTGTCGATGGGCGCTCAAGGGCGATCTGATCTGGCCTCAGCGCCCCTATCGCGCCATAGGACCAAATCGCCTCACGGGATAAAAATCGCCAGAATGAGGGGGAGTGTCAGGATCGCCAGCACACCCTGGGCCGTAATGATGCCGGCCATGAGCGTCGCATCGCCTCCCAATTGCCGCGCCAGCACATAAGACGAGGACGCCGCAGGGACGGCCGCACATACCAGCACGACGGTCATTTCAAGGGGCGAGGCGCCGGCAAGCGCACTCAGAGCGCCGGCGATGAGGGGCAGCACGAGGAGCTTGAGGAAAGCGGAGAGCGCAAACAATCCGCGGGCTTCGGCAAGGGCGCGGAACCGCAAGCCCGCTCCGACCGACAAAAGACCAAGCGTCAGCGCAGCCCCGCCGGCAAGGTGCAAGGCATCGAGAGCCATTTGCGGCAGGCCCGTGAGGTTGAAAACGAGGCCCACAAGGCATCCCAAGATAAGTGGGTTGCGGACAAGCAGCCGCGCCACCTCACCAAGCCCCGCCGGTTCGCGGCCCGCATAGCGGGTCAAGATCATGACACTGAGGAGATTAAGAAGCGGGACCGAGCCGCCGACAATGAGCGCTGCGAGCGTCAGCCCCTCAGGGCCGGCAAGCGCAATAACAAGGGCAAGGGCCAGCACCCCATTCCACCGCACCGACCCCTGAAACAGGCTCGAATAGGCCGGGCCGGAAACGCCGAGCCGGTCAACCAGCGGCCTTCGGAGGGCGGTC
>JBCDJA010000240.1:0-4576 GCA_038748465.1 Pseudomonadota bacterium | reverse complement strand
TTTAGAGCCGGCGACCTTCATGTTCGCGGCGATTGCCATCGGCCTAGGCGTTGATTTCTCGATCCATTTGATCGACCGCACGGTCTTTTATGTCAAGGAACGGGGCTGGACGCTGGAAGCAACCATGGCGCGGCTCTTCCCAACGACGGGCCGGGCTTTGTTTTTCAACTTCTCGGCGTTGTTTTTCGGCTTTTTGTGCCTTTTCATCAGCGAGCTGCCGACCTTGCAACGCTTTGGAGCGTTCATTTCCATAGGGGCGCTTGCAAGCTTCGTGGGGGGATTGATCCTGTTGCCGGGGATCTTGCGGGTCTTCCGGCCGGCCTTCGCGATGGGAAAAAGATCGGAGGCCGATGATAAAGCCTTGGGCAAAGCTCCCTTGGCGATTGCCCTCGCGCTCGGCGGCGCCCTCGCCTTTGGGGTGGTCGCCCAGACAGCCGATGCCGAGACCCCGGGCTTTGACTTGGCTGAGCGCATTAGCCTGCGCGATGAGGGGCAGACCTCGCGCCGCAACCTCACCATGATCCTCATCGACAAATCGGGCAAAGAGCGACGGCGCGAAACCCTTATCTATCGGCGTGTGGTGGGCGAGGACCGAAGTTCGGTGATCTATTTTACCGCGCCGCGCAATGTGAAAGGGACGGGGTTTCTGACCTTCGATTACGGCGATGTGACCCGTGAAGACGATCAGTGGATGTATCTACCCGCCTTGCGCAAGACCCGGCGCGTGCCCGCCTCAGATCGTGGCGATTATTTTTTGGGGACGGACCTCACCTACGAAGACGTGAAGAAGGACATGAAATTTGCGTTGGCTGATTTCACCTTTGAGATCGTCGGTTCAGAGCTTGTCGATGGTAAGCAAACCACGCTGCTTCTGTGTACGCCCAAAAATGCGACGATTGAAAAACAGCTCGGCTACAGCAAAGTGCTCGCCAGAATCGACGAAGACCGTGCCATGCCGGTGTTTGTCGAGTTTTGGGATGTTGCGGGCAATCCGCTGAAGGTAATTCGGGTGCCGATGATTGAGAATATCGACGGGATTTGGACGGTCCTACGCCTCGAAGTCGACAATCTGAAAACCGGCCATGGGACCGTGTTCGAATATTCCGATGTCGCCTATGAACCGGTTGACGACGCAGTCTTTACCAAAACCGCGATCGAACGCGGATTGTAGATTTAGGGCAGGGGAAGGCCAGATGAGACGTCCAGGGACGGGGCGCCTATGGCCCCTATTTGCACTCATTATTTTTAGCTTCAGCCTTGCGGGCTGCGCCACCCGACCGACCTTTGAGGGCTGGCCCGGCGCGTCCAGTCAGGTCACGGTGGGAGGTGTGGCCGAGGCCGATCTTGCGCACCGCGTGCCCGATGGCGGGGTGCAGAAGCTAAACCTGGAGCTGAGGCCCGAGCTTGAGGTTCGCATGGGGGAGGCCGACCTTGTGGTGAAACCCCGCCTCAGGATCGATCCCATTGACGACATTGCGCCCGGTAAGCCAGAACAACCGGGCCGGGATCCTTGGACGCGATCTTACAAGCCAGGCAATGACACCGAGATCGATCTACATGAGGCCTTTGTCCGCTTGCCGGTTGGCCCTGCCTTCCTGACCCTTGGCAAGCAGCAAACCGTCTGGGGCGAGGCGGACGGCCTCAAGGTGCTCGATACGGTCAACCCACAAGATTTTCGCGAGTTCATTCTCGATGAGTTCGACCAATCGCGCATTCCCCAATGGTCGGTCAAAGCCGAGACGGCTTGGCGGGGCATTGATCTGGAGGCGGTGTGGCTGCTTGACCAAAGTCAGCATGATTTGGCGGAGCCGGGGGCGGACTATTTCCTAAGGGCGCCGCGGTTTTTGCCTCCGGTGAGCTTTAGCGATAATCCGGTCTTACGGCCCGTGAACCGACCCGGCGACGGGCTGCAACGCACGAGCGGCGGCCTGCGGGCTCGCGGCTTTCACGGCGGCATCGATTGGTCGGTCCTCTATCTTTATCAATACGACCCGGCCCCCGTTTATCGACTGCGCGCCCAAGGTCCGGTGACGGAAATAACGCCAAGCTTTCGGCGCCGGCACATTGCCGGGGCAACCTTTGCCGCAGCCCAGGGTCCGTTCACGCTTCGCGGCGAGGCTGGGTATGTCTTTGGCCAATCCCTCAGCGTGCCGCTTGAAGTGAGCGCCGATGGCCTTATCCGCGAGGACAGGGCCCAGGGCGTTCTCGGTCTTGACTGGCAAGGGCCCGGTCAGGTGCTGGTGAGCGGCCAGGCCTTTGTCGATCACATTACCGGATCGCCTAGGGGGCTTAGACGTCCCGATACAGATCGCTTCCTCACCTTGCTTGTCCGCAAGCCGTTTTTGAACGAAACCCTCAGCCTTGATGCGCGCTACCTCACCGATGCGCGCGAGGGAGACGGCCTTGCGCGGCTTAAAGCCGTCTATCAACTTTCGGACGATCGGGAAATTGGCGGCGGGCTCGATGCGTTCTTTGGCGACCAGGAGGGCGTTTTTGGTCAGTTTAATGACCAAAGCCGGGTCAATCTTCTGTTTCGCCAATATTTTTAACGACGCGCGTCAGCTTCGGTTGTCGTTCGCGATTGGCAGAAACGGTTTCGGCTCGCCCCAATAATGGCTGATCACGGCATTAACCGCCTGCGGATCGACATCCATATCCCGAAGGACGATCGCCAGCGGCGCCTCGCCTTCCGTGCGCTTCATGACCGAGTACATAAGCCGATTGATGCTAAAGCGGCGCATGTGACGGGCGGTGGTCGGGTGGTAGACGAAAAACACCGTCGCCGCTCCCCGGTCATAGCGCTCAATCCGCGTCACCCCCGCCCAGTCAAGGGGTCGGGCAAGCACCCGGCGATCGAGGATGCCCGCCTCGTTGATCTTCAAAGCCGGAGCCAGGGCCAGGTGGTGCAGGCGCAACCGCCCTTCAAATGCAAAGACGAAAAAAACCAAAACCATCAGGCCGAAGAGCGGCTGTCCGCCAGCAATGAACAAGACGGCAAAGTAGAGAAAGGCCCCCCCAAACAGCATCACGCGGAGCACATTAAAGCCGCCCACAGCCCCCCGCAGGCGAACGTAAAGGGCCGGACCCGCGCCGGCCGGCGGGTCCACGGCCTCAGTCTCGGGCGTCTCGGGGGGCGGCGCGTCCGGTGCCTTGCCACCTGTCAAAGGAATATGGCGGGTCATGGCATGATCCTTTATCGGCTTCGCGCAGGGCTCGCCCGGCGCGGTTTCCGTCTTGTTTAGCAATCGCTACCATGCAGACCAGGGCACGCAAAGCGCCCAGGCGATAGGATACGGGTGACGGGTACGCAACCGCCTGCTGCACCGGCGTCCATTATCGAAGGTCTAACCAGCGGGGAGAGGAATGCCTTTTTTTAGTTCCGATGGCGTGCGCCTTGCCTATGACGATCAGGGTACGGGTGAGCCCGTGGTGCTCGTGCATGGCTTTGCCTCTAACCGGCACGTCAACTGGGCCATGACCAATTGGTTTCATACCTTGGATGAAGGGGGTTACCGCGCCATCAGCTTTGACCATCGGGGCCATGGGCAAAGCGACAAACCTCACGACCCGTCCGCCTATGGCGATGCGACCATGGCGGGCGATGTGCTGCGCCTTATGGACCATTGCGGCGTCGCCCGCGCGTGGGTGATGGGCTATTCGCTGGGGGCCTATATCTCGATCGAGCTTCTGCGCCGCCATTCAGATCGCGTGCGGGGCTGCGTGTTGGGGGGCATTGGCGAGAAATCGCTCTCGGGTGGCACGGCCCATAGCGAGCGCATTCGCGAGGCGATGCTGGCCCCGAGCCTTGAGGCGGTAACAGATCCCTTGGCCCGGCCCTACCGCGACTTTGCCGATCGCCAGAACGCCGACCGCGCGGCGCTTGCCGCCTGCATCGCCTACCAAAGGCCCGCCTTTTCATCTGCAGATTTTGCCCCTATCGCCACTCCCGTCCTTGTCATTACAGGGCAAAACGATGAGGGCATGGGCGATCCAGCGCCAATGGCGCAGATTTTTCCCCATGGGGAGCATAGAGTTGTTCCGCGCCGGGATCACCTCAACGCACCGAGCGACCGTCGTTACAAGGAGGAGGTGCTCGGCTTTTTCAAACGCACCTAACGCAGGCCAAATGCGGGGTATAATGAGGGCGACGGGAGATCCCCACATGCCTCCCGCCGCCCTGCGCCGCTTGCCACACCCCGACGATCGTCAAGCTTGCGATCGTTCTGCAGGTCCCCTACCGACGGCGCGCAACCGGGTATGGGGGTGATTTGCGTTCGGATCGTGACAGCTTTGTTGAACTTTTTGGCGGTGCCTTGACCGACTTTGGGCGGGCTGGCCCAAAGGCCCATCGTTTGAGCGCCGCGAGAGCGGCAGTCTGCGCTCACCCTTTGTGATTAGCGCCGCCTTGCAGCACACCCAGAGCCCGACTACGTTCCGCTCATGCCAGGGCGGCTTTGGCCGGCCCCAAAACGGGCGTGATCCCTTACATGGAGGACCAAACATGACCCTTCGTATCAATGACGAAGCCCCCAATTTTACCGCCGCAACCACCGAAGGCGACATCACCTTTCACGAT
>JBCDJA010000239.1:0-4587 GCA_038748465.1 Pseudomonadota bacterium | reverse complement strand
GCTGAGAAAAACTGATTGGCGATGAAGTCTTCACCTCCCGAATTTTCAGTGTAGCTAACACCGAAAACCATATCGAGGTTATCCATCGGTTTGAGCCGCAGTTTCGCCCGTCCCGAATTAAGTTCTTGCTTATCGAAGTCGTCCTCGCCGCGGGTTGGATTTTCAATGTAGCCGTCAGTCTTGTTGGTCTCAAACGCAAGGCGCACAGCAGAGACGTCGTCGATGATCGGCAAATTGACCATGAAGGCGCCGTCATAGCTTTGGTATTCGCCAAAGCCCCCGCGGGCCTTAAACTCGCGCTCAAATGTCGGGTCGGCCGTCTCCAGCACAATCGCGCCGGCGAGGGCGTTGCGGCCCTGCTGGGTCGATTGCGGACCCCGTAGCACCTCAACCTGTTGCAGGTCCCACGTGCCATAAGGGCCAAAGAAGGTCGCCTGGTTGGAGGGCAGCGAAATGCCGTCCACCAAAACGTTGATCAAAAGGCCCGTGCCGCCCCCATCGCCCCGCTGATCGATGCCGCGGATTGAAAACCCTTGCTCGCCAAAGGCGCTCTGCACATTGGGGGTCCGCTCAATAATGTCGTAGAGATCGGCGTCCGTGCTCTCGTCCAGTTCCTCGCCGAGATAGACCGCCACGCTCGTCTGGGTCTCCTGCAGGGTGCGCTCCTGCAATTCCCCTTCGATGATGATCTGATCGAGCGTGATCGCCTCTTCGTCCTGCGCCAGTGCCGGCGCGGTCAAAAGCGCTGTCGTCGACAACAGCACCGCGAGTTTTGACCTGTTCCAAACGTGCATGTGGATCCCCTCACACTTCCCAAGCTATCTTTGTTTGATAATGGTTCGCATTGTCATACGCAAAACGTTGGCGCGTGCAAGCTGGGCGTGCTAACGCACCCCTCGATTGGCGATCATCGTTTCCAAAGGGACACACTTGTGACAGGGCTTTGGGAGCCTGAGCGCGCCATCACGGGAGTGGGGAAAGATGGAAGATGACAGTGTGGTGTCTGAGGGCGGAGAGGCCCTGGACGGCGTAGAGGAGGCTGTGGCCGAGCCGGCGGTAGGGATTTTTGCGCGGGCGCTTGAATGGGTCGATCTCGGCGGTCCGGTCGTGCTGATTTTGCTCCTCGCCTCGATCGTTGGTCTGGCGATCATCCTGATGAAGCTGGTGGAGTTTTCGGCCGCGAAGGTGAGCGAGCGCAAAAATGCGGAGCGCTTGGTCAGCCTTTACCGGGCCGGGCAAGTCGATGAGGCATTGCGCGCGGCGAGCGTTACTAAAGGGCCGGCGGCACAAACGGTCGCCCTCGCCATTGAGGGCCGGGCCACCGGTCGTCCGGAGGCGGAGCTGCGTGAAGATGTGGTTCGCTACGGGGCCGACCGGCTTGAGGAGCTGCGGGGCGGGTTCAAAACGCTTGAGATCATCGGCACGCTGGCGCCCTTGCTGGGGCTTTTCGGCACCGTGCTTGGGATGATCGAGGCGTTCCAGCAGCTTGAGGCGGCCGGCAGCAAAGTGGATCCCTCCATCCTCTCCGGCGGCATTTGGCAGGCTCTTTTAACAACGGCCGTCGGGCTGGCGGTGGCCATGCCCGCCATCATTGCGCTCAACTGGTTCGAGCGTCGGCTTGAAAAACTCGGTCACGCTATGGGGAGCCTTGCAAGCCAGGTCTTTACCGTCGGGGCCGGTGCGCGTGGGGGCGTGCGTGGCTAACCGGAGCCTAAGCGCCCCCGATGAGGGGTTTGCAGCGCTCGGCCGTCCGCGGCGGCGGCGCAGCGCGCTTGCAAGCCTCACCCCTCTCATCGATATCGTCTTTATTTTGGTGATCTTCTTCATGCTCGCCTCAAGCTTCATCGAATGGCGGGCCCTCGATCTAGGAGCACCGGTGCGCGCGGCCGCCGGTGAAGCCGACGACGATGCAACCATCGTGATCGTTGGCCCAAAGACGATCCGACTGGACGGCCAATTGGTTAGTACGATGTCGCTCGAGCGGCGGCTGACCGAGAAAAGCCTGTCTCCGCGAGGCCTTGAGGTGGTGTACATCAAAACCGAGAGGGAGGTGCCGCTGGGCCGTCTCACCCAGGTTATCGATATTGTAGTCCTTGGCGGGGCTGAGGGCGTGACCCTGGTGCGATGATGAAATCAGTGTTTCAGCCTAAGGTCCATCGGCGTGGCCGCGACCAGGGGGAAACGATGCTTCCCCTGATCAACATCGTCTTTCTTTTGCTCATTTTCTTTATGCTGACGGCCCAGTTCATCGCAGTGGATCCGTTTGATGTAACGGTCCCGGCCTCGGACCTTGAGGCGAGCCCCGGCCCGCAGGGCTTTGTGATCGCGATTTCCCAAGATGGCCGCATGGCCCTTGATGGCAATGTCGTGGACGAAGCGTTCGTCCTGAAAACCCTTGCAGCGGAGGTCGAGGGCGGGTTCGCGCCGAGCATCTGGATCCAGGCGGATGAACAGACCGAAGCGGTGGAGATTGTCGCCTTCTTAGAGCAGCTCAACCGCATCGGGGTTGCGGGCGTGTCGTTGTTGACCGTCGAGCCCGAGGGGGGTGAGGCCCCATGAGACCCATCACGCCGCGGCTCGGCCCTGCCTTTATTCTCCTCAGTGTGCTGATCCATGCGAGTGTCGCCTTCGCGATCCTCTTCAACCCCGCCCCGCCCCAAAGCCAGTCGGGTGGCGGCGCGCTGAGCATTGCCTTGGGCCCTCCAGGGGGCGCCACACCCACCGAAGCGGCTCCAGACCGCCCGCGCGAGCCGGACCCCCTAGAGCAGCCCGTCGCGCCGCCTGAGCCGGTGGTCGAAGACGCGGTGCCGCTTGAGCAAACGAAAAAACCGGAGCCGCGCCCGGAACCGCCTGAGAAAAAACCCGAGCCCAAGCCGAAACAAGAGGTCGTCCCCTCGGCGCCGCAACCGGAGCAAACCCAGTCCGTGCAGGGCCGTACCGGGGCAGCGACGCAAAAGGCACCAATCGCCGGGGTCAACGAAACGCCTGCCATTGGGTTTGATGTGGCAGGCATGCGCCGCGACTATGCGGCCGAATTGCTTGCTTGGCTGAGCCGGCATAAACAATATCCGCGGCGGGCGCGCCTTCGCGGTCTTGAGGGCACGGCGCAGCTTTATTTGGAGCTCGATTCGCGCGGCAATGTGTTGAGCCACCGCCTCGAGCGCAGTAGCCGGCATGGGATGCTGGATGAGGCGGTACTTGAGATGTTGGAGCGGGCCAAACCCCTGCCGGCGCCGCCGCCCGATTTGGCAGACCAACGCTTGGCCTTCGTCATTCCGGTGACGTTCGAAATCAGGTCCCGATAGCGCGCCCCGGCACGCTCGTTGGCGCGATGGGGGCAGGCACGGTGCGGCAGGGCAGCCCCTGGGCGATGCGATGGCCGCGATCACGAAGGGAGACAGGCATGAAAAAGCAGGTTTGTGCCGTTGTTTTGGCCGCTGGATTGGCGGCCTGCGGCGAGGCGAAGGTCACGGAAGCTGACGTCCTAGAGACCTATGCGGACATTGCTGAGGCCATGTATAGCGATGCCTTAGCAACCGCTGAAGATCTCGACAAGGCGGTTGACCGGCTTTTGAAGAAACCCTCCAAAAAGCGATTGGAGGCCGCGCGCGAGGCATGGCTTGCCGCTCGCGTTCCTTATCAGCACACAGAGGTTTATCGGTTCGGCAATGCCTATGTCGACGAGTGGGAGGGGAGGGTGAATGCCTGGCCGCTCGATGAAGGGCTGATCGATTATGTCGATGCTTCCTACGGCACCGAATCAGATGAGAACGTTCTTTATACTGCTAATATTATCGCCAATCCCGTCTTGACGCTTGGTGGCAAGGACATCGACGCCACCAAAATCACGGCCGACCTCTTGCAAAACGAGTTGCACGAAGCGGACGGCGTGGAAGCCAATGTGGCGACAGGCTACCACGCGATTGAGTTTTTGTTGTGGGGTCAGGATTTAAACGGGGATGGGCCCGGGGCCGGCGATAGGCCCTGGACCGATTACGCGAAAAGAAGCAAATGCACCGGCGGCAATTGTGACCGCCGGGGTCGTTACCTCAGGGTTTCGACTGATCTCTTGATCGCCGACCTTGAGGAGATTGTTGAGGCGTGGTCGGATCGTGGTGCGGCGCGAAAGGCATTGATGGATGCCGGCCCGCAAGGCGGGATACAGATGATGCTAACGGGCATGGGCAGCCTCTCTTACGGGGAGCTTGCCGGCGAGCGCATGAAACTCGGGTTGTTGCTCAACGACCCGGAGGAAGAACACGATTGCTTTGCCGACAACACCCACAACAGCCATTACTACAATATTGTCGGTATCAGGAATGTATACTTTGGCACCTATAAGCGGGTGAATGGAAAGACCGTGACCGGCCCTTCGCTCCATGACCTGTTGGAGGATGCCGCGCCTAAAGTTGCCGAGGATATGGTGGCCGCCCTCAATGTGACCCTCGATAAGGCATCTGCGATGAAGGCACGCGCTGAAAGCGTGGAGGCCTACGACCAAATGCTTGGCGCCGGCAACGCCGAGGGCAATGCCGTGCTCCAGGCCGTCATCGACGCCTTGGTTGGGCAAACGCGGGTCATCGAGCG
>JBCDJA010000238.1:0-4590 GCA_038748465.1 Pseudomonadota bacterium | reverse complement strand
CGTAAGATGACGACGCTGCGCCTGTCCGCCGGATCGCGGCGACGGATAACGAGATCCTGCTTTGACAGGCTGTCGAGCGCCCGGGTGATAACGGGCTTACCGAGCCCTAAGGATGCGCTGAGACTACGCACAGTTCTCGGCGGCGCGGTGAGATAGACGTCAAGGAGGATTGTCAGCTGGCGCAAGGTCAGGTCCGGCCGGCCGGTACCCACCTCGCTTCCGAAGACCTCAAACAGCGCCCGCAGGAGCAACACGGTTTCGCCAAGGCGGGCTTGGCGGGCAGGACCTGCTGTGCCGACCCGCGCCGGGGCGGGGTCTGCTGCCATCTCGTCCCCCGACGTGTCCATGCCAGCCCCCTCCTTACCCGTGGCGTTCCTTCAACATATGAAAGATCGCTCGGATTGCTTGCGCCTCGCCGCCGACGGGAGCGCCGGGCTTGGCTTTCGGCGACCAGCCAAAAAGGTCGCAATGCAAAAACTCGCGCGCGCCGCCGGCAAACTTCTCAAGGAAGAGGGCCGCCGTGACCGACCCCGCCATCGGCATGCTGGCGATGTTGTTGAGATCTGCAACCTTGCTCTCAAGCAACTTGGCATAGGGTTGCCACAGCGGTAATCGCCAAAGCGGATCGCCAACCGCGGCAGACGAGGCAGCCAATTCTGCGGCCAGATCGTCAGAATGGGTGTAAAACGGCACGACGTCAGGGCCCAATGCCACCCGCGCTGCGCCCGTCAGGCTCGCCAGCACAATCAAGGTATCGGGTGCCGCCTCGCAACCATAGGCCATCGCGTCCGCCAAGACGAGACGCCCCTCCGCATCCGTATTGCCGATCTCGACGGTTAGTCCGAGGCGGGATGGATAGACGTCGCCAGGACGGAAGGAGGGGCCTGAGACGGAATTTTCAACCGCCGGAATGAGGACACGGAGGCGAACCCCCAGCTTGGCGGCCATGATCAGCGAGGCAAGGCCCAGTGCGTTGGCAGACCCGCTCATGTCTTTCTTCATGAGCGCCATCGCGCCGTCCGGCTTGAGATTTAAACCACCCGTATCAAAGCAAACCCCCTTGCCGACAAGCGTCACGGCTGGGTGCTGCGGGTCGCCCCAGGTCAGATCGATGAGGCGCGGCGCGCGGGGGCTGCCCTTGCCGACGGCCTCGAGCAACGGGAAGTCTGACGCGATGCGGGCCGGATCATCGAGCACCGTGCACTCAGCATCGAAACGGGCCGCCAGCGCGAGGGCGGCTTCTGCAAGTTCTGCCGGGCCGAGATCGTTCGCCGGGCGGTTGATGAGATCGCGGGTCAAGAACACCGCATCGGCGAGCGCGACCGCCTGCTGACGGACCGCATCGTCCTCGATATAGAGCGGAGCGATGGGCGATGTGTCGTCATCCTCCCCGTCACCCGCCGCCTTGAACCGATCGAACCGATAGGCCCCTAGCGCCCAGCCGGAGGCCACCGACACAGGATCAAGCCCGCCCCAGTCCGTAACCTCAAGGCTGTAGCCGGCAAGGTGCTTTGCGGTCGCGCGCAGCCTTGCTGCCTGAAACGGGGGGCCGTCCTCGTCAATGACTTGGACGATTTGCGCGGGCGTGCCATCGGCCTTGGGAAGAATGAGAGGTTTGGTTTGCCCGGCGCCGAAACCTTGATGCTCGGCGATCGTCCGCGACCGCTCATCGAGCCCCTCAAGGAAGGCCTTTGCCTCCGATTTGGGCACGAGGGAGACGGGCACGGGATTGGGAGGCTTCTGATCTGAAAGATCGTACACGGCGAAACGAGCTCGGTGGGACAATCGTCAGTCCATAGCAGCGTTTGCCGGGACTGTCCATGCGCTGTCCCCCTGCCAACCGCCCGGCAGAGAGGTGGGGAGGGGCGCCGCGCGCCCCTCGCCTATTTGCTGATCCGAAGCTTTGTGAGATCGGTCGCGATTGTCGTGAAGGCGCTCTTGAGATCCTGGCCGTTGGGCGAGTTAAAATAGTTCTGCTCATAACTCGCGCAATCGCGGAAGGTGTTCTCAATCTCATTATTGTTCAGCATAAACACGATTGTATAAAGCCGAACATCAAGCGCCTTTACATCCTCGCAAACATCGCTCATGCGCTGGGTCACCTTGCTCGCCGCAGTCCATTTGTTCTGTGTATCAAGTATTTTATTGCTCAGATAATTATAGCCGTTGTAGTCAGACTTATTGTTGTTGTTCTGGCCGACCACCACATTGTGCCCGTCCGTCAACAGCACAATCACCTTTTGCGTATCTTCATCGAAGAAGGGTCCCCCTTCGGTAAAGGGTGCGCTCGGCGAGATCAAACGCCACCCCCAGGTAAGCCCTAAAGCGGTGTTGGTGCCGCTGTTGTAATGGGGTTCCATCAGGTCGATCTCTTCAAGGATCTGCTGCTTGTTGTTGGTCAGCGGCAGCACCGGGCGCGGGCAGGACATGTTGGGCCCACGGGTTGATTTCGGCGTTTCATCGATTGACCAAGGCCCGATCGAATAATGGGAAATGTCCCGCTGCTGCTCGGCTTTGTTCCAGTGGGGCCCGGGATAATTGATCCAGTTGTTGTTGTACCCGCCACTGCTGGGCTCATCGGGCCAGAAATAGGGCACCCATTTGGTATCGGGGTTCGAGTTCGATGGGGCGGTATCTTGAGTGTCGTGGGGATAAGGGCGCGCCTCCACACACCCTTTCCAATCGGTGTTGCCGACTGCGTCGAACAACGCGAAATGGTTGACCGGACCAAGCGAGGGATTGTGGTAATAGTCCCCGTCCTCATTCTCGAAATTGATGCCGTGATGGGCCGCCTCGCCGTTTTGATCCATCCACGCCATATCGAACACGCCTTCGCGCTTGATATTCACGGAGGTGACAAACGGCACGAGGCCGACCTTGAGGTGGGGATGAAACGCGTCGTCCCCGAACAGAATGTTCACAAGTTCGGTCGCTGCCGCTTTCATCGAGTTCATCTTGCCACTGCCGGCCATTGAACCGGTGTTATCGAGCACCAGAATGACCTCGATGTTTCTTTGCTCGCGGGTCACCTCGGCTTTGACGCCAACATCCATCTTGTCGAGGCCGACGGATTTCAAGATGAGAGTGTTGAGGGCAGCGTTCGCGCTCAGATTAATCGTACCATCCGTGACGGACACCTGAAGTGATGCCGGCACACCCAATTCGGTGGCTGGATAATTCGCGAGGAAAAAACGCTGTGCTGTTTCCTCGATCTCTTGAACGCTTGCATTTTGCATGGCGCCAGCGGCAAGACCCGCGGCATCGACCGCTTTGGCAAGGCGCGCGCGCACCATAACCGCCTGGCTCAGATCTACGGCAGCTCCGGCGATTGTAACCAGCGGCAACACCGAAAGCGCGAAGACCGCCACGAAGCTACCTCGCCGGTCGATCACAAACCGCGATACGAGGCCACTGATGCGCCGAACCAGCGCAATCGTCGGGGCAAAAATACGCATAACCAGTACTCCACACAGCCCCTCCGGCACGAAGCCAGAGATCCACGCCGTAGAGTAAGCCAGCCGGACCTTAATCCGGCTTAAAGAGAACCGCTCAGCTTCAAAAAAAATTTAGCTCGAAACTTGGGGACGCGGCGTTTACGAACGCTTTACCGTTTTTTCCATATGATCACTCCGTGTGGTGTGCTGGTTCGGAGTTGTGGGATGGATACGAGCGTCTTTGGTAAAGACGGTGGGCCGGAAAAGGCCCGGAACGTCTCGCGTCGGAAGGTTAAGACCCCGACCTTGCGGATCAAAATTCCTCTTCCCCGGGCCCTTGCACGCCGGTTCCAGCACGATGAGCAGGGGGTCGCAGCGGTTGAATTCGCCCTCGCCGCCACCCCATTTTTTGTTTTTCTCTTCGCGTGTTTTGAATCGGCCGCCGTTTTTTTTTCGACCTCCACCCTCGATAATGCGGTCACGGAGGCCTCCCGCCAGATTATGACCGGCGAGGCCCAGAGCCAAAACATGTCCGCGGCCGAGTTTAAGCAGACAATCTGTGAGAGGATTGACCTGCTCCTCGATTGCTCTCGCCTGCTTGTGGACGTACGCACCTTTGAAAATTTCGGCGATGCGAATTCCAACGATCCCATCGACGATGACGGCAATTTGCAGGTTGCCGAGAATTTCAATCCTGGCGACGGGGGCGATGCGGTTCTCGTAAGCGTCTATTATCGCTATGAGCTCACGATCCCCAACCTCACCTATGCGTTCGCCAATATGGGCACTGGCGAGGTGTTGATCGCCTCATCCGCGGCTTTCCGCAACGAACCCTTTGAGCTCTGAGCGGAGACCGGCCATGACGTTCACACTCTCCCCATTGGGCATGCCGGCACGCTTCGGCGCGTTTTGCCGCCGCTTTGCGCGGGATGAGCGAGGCATCTCCGTCATCGAATTTGCGATGTTGGTGCCGCTCTTGTTTACGCTCTACCTCGGAATTTCCGAGATCAGCGTGTTCATCACGGCAGACCGCAAGGCGACCCAAGTCGCAAGCGCCGTTGGGGACCTCGCCTCCCAGTCGGTTGAACTCACCAACGATGACATCACGGACATTTTCGATGCGGCGGAAGTTCTAGTCCGCCCCTTCGATTCCTCG
>JBCDJA010000237.1:0-4647 GCA_038748465.1 Pseudomonadota bacterium | reverse complement strand
TTGGGCTGAGCGAGACGTTGGAGGAGGGGGATTGGATCCCCCTCACCCTGACCTTCGAAAAGGCGGGTGTGTTAGAGGTTGAACTCTATGTGCATGCGCTTGGCTATGCCGGGCCCGAGGCTAAGGCGGACAACCCCGGCGACACCCACCATGGTGGCCATTAAGCCCGCCGGCCTAGCACGCTTTGTGCTCGATGCCGCGATGCGGCGGGGGCGATTGGCCTGCCCTGGCCTCGCCTTTTACGCCTGGTGCGAGAGGAGAAGGGGCAAGCGCCGGGTTGGCGAATTGGGGCAAACCCCCTAAACAGCGATGCCGGCCGCTTTGACGCGCTGCCGGGACCTTATTTGCGCGCGCCGGGGGGCCAATGCCAACGCTTACTTTAATTGCCATCGCGGTTGCGATCGGGGTCGCGACGGCCGTCTATTTGCCGATGAACGCGGTCATGGCGCGCCATCTCGGATCGCCGGAACTTGCCAATACCTTGTTTTTCTTTGTTGGCACGGTGGGGACGCTGGCCCTCCTCGTCTTCAACCTCGACAAGGTGTCCCTTGCGCGGCTTGGCGATGCGCCGTGGTATTTGTTCCTGTCGGGGCTTGTGAGCGCCCTTGTGATATTGAGCGTCACGTTACTTGTCCCCCGGCTCGGTGCCCGGGTGTTGTTTGTCAGCCTGATTGGCGGTCAGGTGCTGATGAGCCTTGTGGTCAGTCATTTTGGCTGGCTCGCCTCACCCAAAGACCCGCTCACAGGCATGAAGGTGCTTGGTGGTGGGCTGGTGGTTGCCGGTGTCATCGTGACCACGTTGAGTGCGGATTAAAACGACCGATCCCCGAAGGAGAGCCCCCATGGCAGCCCCCCTCCCAAAACTGAGCGGCCCCGTTGTGCCGGCCCAACAGGGCGAGGCGGACAGTTTGATTATTTTCGTCCATGGCTATGGGGCAGACGGCAACGACCTGATCGCGATCGGGGCCCACTGGGCGCGCGATCTGCCGACAACCGCCTTCATTGCCCCCAACGGGCCGGAGCGGTGCGCCGGCTCGCCGATGGGGTATCAGTGGTTTCCGATCTCTCGCCTGTCGCCGGAAGACATGTGGGCGGGTGTGCAATCGGCAGGGCCGATTCTCGATGCCTTTATCGACGAACAACTGGCGCAACGGTCTTTGAGCGAGGAGCGGTTGGTGCTCGTTGGGTTCAGTCAGGGCACCATGCTGTCGCTGCATGTGGCGCTGCGGCGGGCGCGGCCCTTGGCGGCATTGATCGGGTATTCGGGCCTCCTTGCGGGGCCTGAACATTTGGCTCGTGACATCCAATCGCGGCCGCCGGTGTTCCTCGCCCACGGGGACGCCGACCAGGTTGTCCCGCCCCAGGCAACGCCCATGGCCGCTGCGTCCCTTGGGGAGGCGGGGGTCTCGGTCATTTGGCATCTTTCGGCCGGAATCGGCCATGGCATTGCGCCGGACGCGATGGATGCCGGCGCTCGGTTTGCCGGCGATGCGCTGGCGGGGCGACTCACCGGCCTCGTTCCAGG
Source organism: Pseudomonadota bacterium (assembly GCA_038748465.1). Lineage (GTDB taxonomy): Bacteria > Pseudomonadota > Alphaproteobacteria > M2410 > M2410 > JBCDJA01. Next base: position 3,122 of record JBCDJA010000237.1, on the reverse strand, counting down.
CGAGAGATTGCCCTAACGCCACGCCCATGCGACGCAACGGCCCGCTTGCGGCTTTGGTCTCGGCACCTAAATCGTTAACTTGAAACGTGAAACGCTGTAACACCGGCGTCACCGAACCTGTCGACACTCCGCCGTTGCGGGGCCAAGGCATTAGGTTATGGTTCGGCATCGCCGGATCCAAAGCGTGGGCAAGAACATGCTGGCAAACGCGCACAACATGGACAACGACCGGGCGCCGGAAAGCTGCCCGGCGCTTGTGTTGAACGCCGATTATCGGCCGCTCAGCTATTTCCCGTTGTCGCTGTGGTCTTGGCAGGACGCGATCAAGGCGGTGTTTCTGGACCGGGTCAACATCGTCTCGTTCTACGATCGCTCGGTGCGCTCGCCCACCTTCTCCATGCAATTGCCGAGCGTCGTCTGCCTCAAAACCTATGTAAAGCCGGCGCGCAATCCGGCCTTCACGCGGTTTAACGTGTTTCTGCGCGATAATTTCCGCTGCCAATATTGCGGCGCGACCGAAGAGCTGACATTCGATCACCTCATTCCGCGCTCTCGAGGCGGGCAAACGACGTGGGACAATGTGGTCACCGCCTGCTCCCCGTGCAATCTGCGCAAGGGCGGGCGGATGCCGAACCAATGCGGCATGACCCCGGAGCAACATCCGTTCAAACCGGATGTGCATCAGTTGCACGCGAACGGGCGGAAGTTCCCGCCCAATTATCTGCACGAAAGCTGGCTGGATTATCTCTATTGGGATACCGAGCTTGATCCTTGAGCGGAGCGGCCGGCCTGTCAGACCTTCTCTGAGACCTTAATCGCAACGCGGCAGCCGAGCTTGATTGCCTCCGACAACAGACGATAAGCGGGCGCTTGCTCTGCGCCCTCATCGATCGCCGTATCATGGTGCTCAAGCTCTTCAAGGCGGAACCGCTCGATCGTCTCGATCAGGTCTTCCTCCTCCGCCCCCAATTCTTGCATTTGATTGGCATAGTGCTCGTCGATCACGCTTTCCACCGCAGCCGTGCACGCCATGGCGGCTTTCTCGCCCATCAGGGCTGTGCCGGCGCCAAGCATAAAGCCTGCGACATTCCAAAAGGGGTGCAGGGCCGTTGGGCGCACGGACCGCTCATTTAGAATGCGGTCGAAGGTCTCTTTGTGCACATCTTCTTGGTCCGCCATATGTTGGATCAGCGCCGTCGTGCGCTCCTTGCCGGGCCGATTGCGAAACACCGCAAGCTGCCCCGCATAGATCCGCGTTGCCCCATATTCTCCGGCGTGATCCACACGGATGATTTCATGGAGCCGCGATTTGCTGATTTGCCCGCCCTGTTTGCCGGGGAAATGCCCTGCGACGCTCCGCCGTTTTGTACGGCCTTCGTCAGTGCTCGCTTGTGCCATTTCTCTACCCCTTTCTTCACCCTGTGAGCGGGCTACCGCGGTAACCGGGCTCTCCCTGTGACCGGGTTGTCACTTTGTGATCGAACGCCAGGGCCCGTCACCCGTTTGCGGAACGCCCAAAGCGCAGCAGTCTTTCCCGCCACAACGGCGCGCTGACAAAGAGCGCCAACGCCGATGAGAAAACAAAATTGTGGACCGCGAGCGAAATGCCAAGAAACGGGGCGGTTTCGTCGCAACGGGCAATTGGCCGGGATTGATCGGTCGACAACAAATCGCCAATCGATTGGGCCCCGCCGCTGCATGCGGTCGTCGCCCAGCCATTCTCAACGGCTATGTGGAAGGCCGCAAGCCCTGCACTCCAGGCAAATGCAGCAGTGGCGGCAATGAGCGTGCCCCGGAACACCCATAACGCAGCGGAACCGGGAAGCCGTTGGACGATGAGACCTGCCGCGCAAAATCCGGCGGCCCACCACAGCGCGGCCCTCTGCTCTAAGCATAAGGGGCACGGGGTCATGCCCCCAACCCGCTCAAGCGCGATGGCCAGCGCCAAGATGATAAGAACCGTCACAAGGCTGATCGCGATGAAGCCCTCCGGCTTCACTGCGCTCAGTCGCCCTGCGCCCGGTATTGCCATGGTGTTACGAAACCCATTGAAGCGCCTGGGTGAGCGCCAAGCCGCCCACCGAAACGAGGAATGTGACCCAGGCCGCGCCGATCAGCGAGCCGAGAACGACCAAAAACCCATCCCGCTCAATAAATCCAAGCGACATGATGGCAATCGCGATGCCCGGCACCGTATTCGTGCTCGGCAGCGGCACCAGAATGACAGCGCTGTAGATCACCATCAACGCGCCGAAAAACCGCTCCCAAACCCCGCGGGTTAGAAAGCTTGCCCGGGCATTTGTGATCTTCTCGGCCCATCCAAGATATTTGCGCGCACGCGTCACAACCTCCAAAAACCCCTCCCGCGGGATTTCCCGCGCTCGCAGGGCTTTGGGCAGCCAAGGCGTGTGCCGGCCAATGGCGATCTGGACGGCGATGAGCACCATGGGCACGGCTACAAGCTGAGGGATGCCGTAAAGAAACGGCACGCAGCAGGGGATCGCGAGCACCAGCAGCACAAACCCGAAAGCCCGGTCCGCGCAGCCATCGATAAGCGCCCCGAGCGAGATCTTCTCGGTCGGGAAACCGCTGGCGAGGGCGTGCAAAAAATCAAGTGCGCCGCCATGGGCCGCTGCCTCCTCAGGCCCGGAAGGAGGGGCCGGCGGGAGCGCATCATCGGGGGTCCGGGGCGTTGCGAAGTGCGCCGCGCCGTCGGCATCGTGGGTTGGAGTGCTCATGGGCCCGAGAGGTAGCAGCGGGAAGTTTCTAATGTCTATCGCTTGCTTGATCGGGCGCGCGGGAGGGCTATAGTCCGCGCTCCCTGGCCGGGCAGAGGGGGGCTTGAGCCCCGCCCCAGCAGGGCTTTGCGGGTGTGGCGGAACTGGTAGACGCGCCAGACTCAAAATCTGGTTCCAGCAATGGAGTGCCGGTTCGATTCCGGCCACCCGCACCATTTTTCTTGTTCACGGGCGCGGGGCGCCCTCCACAGGGGCGGGCTGACCGCCCGGCGACCGGTCGGTCGAGTTTTTCTTGCGCTACCGCTCGCGACGAGCGCTCGCTACTTGAGCGCATGTCCGCATGCCTCTCTTCCTTCTCCCCAAGGTCGGCCGCCCGCTTGTCGG
>JBCDJA010000236.1:0-4652 GCA_038748465.1 Pseudomonadota bacterium | reverse complement strand
GCCTGTTACGGGATTACCGGAGCACGGCGCGCGGTATGACTTTGCGTTTGTGGGGGCCCATGCCGAGGCGTTGGCGCAAGACCTTGGGCTTGAGGCCGTGGCTCTGGCGACCGGTGTTGGCGATCTGGCGCGCCGGCCGGACGGCCTTTACGAACTCAAGGGCGAGGGGGTGGCAGCCTTCACCCGTCTTTGTGTGATCACGCTCGAACCCTTTGAAACCCAAGCCACGCTCTCTTGGGCAAGGTTATACTCCGAAAGCCCCGTGGCCGGGTCCGAGACGGAAATCATCGTCCATCTAGAGGATGAGGACGTGGTGCCGCTGCCCGACCGGGGTATCGATGTGGGAGAGGTGTTTCGCGAGGAGCTGGCGCTCCTTCTCGACCCCAATCCAAAAAAGCCGGGCGTTGAGTGGGAGCAGGTCGCAACCGAGGTGGGGCTTGAGGCGGCGCCCGAGCGAGAGGCGCCCTTTGCCGCGCTCGGAGCCCTGAAACAGAAGCTCAAAAACGGGGGCGGCGAGCCGGGTTAGCCGCCGGTGGGCAAAGGGCCTCGCGTCCTCTTGATTTTTCTCTGAAAACCAGTATCGATCCGCGCTCTTCTTTCGGCCGGCGTGCGACCCCAAGGGACCTGTGCCGGCATCTAAACGGGCTTGAGTGCAATGGCTGTCCCCAAAAGTAAGATCACCCGCTCAAAGCGGAACATGCGTCGGTCGCACCACCGTTTGTCGGCTCCGTCTTATGTGGAATGCCCGAATTGCGGCGACATGCAGCGCCCTCACCATATTTGCGCCTCCTGCGGCTATTACCGGAACCGCGAAATGGTGGAGCCGCGTGAGGCGGACTAGGCGCGGCCTGCTCTAGGCTCGGCCGACGTCCTATCAGCCCCCTTACAGAAAACCCAATCCTAGCATCGGCCGGCGCCGGACGCCGGTCTTGCGCGCTGCCGGACCAGCCGATAGGAAGGCGCCCGGGCAATGAGGCGCGGAGGGGATGTGGCCAGCGATTTAACGGTGTCGATCGACGCAATGGGGGGCGATTACGCGCCAGCCTGCGTTATCGAGGGGCTCGAAACAGCGCTTGTGCGCCATCCGGGCCTGCGGGCCCTGTTGTTCGGCGACGAGCACGCCTTGAGCGCGCAGTTGGCCAAGCACCCGAAGGTGGCTGCGGCTTGTTCGGTCCACCACACGGCCGACCAAGTCAGCATGGACGACAAACCAAGCGAGGCCGTACGCCGGGGCCGGCAAACCAGCATGTGGCTTGCCGTCAACGCCGTGCGCCGGGGCGAGGCGAGGGTTGCTGTCTCTGCCGGCAATACCGGCGCGTTGATGGCCATGGCTAAGATCCAGCTAAAGACGCTCCCGGGCATTACCCGCCCTGCCATCGCCGCCATTTGGCCGACGCTGGCCGGCCGGTCGGTGGTGCTTGATCTCGGCGCCAATCTAGAAAACGACGAAAAAGAGCTCGTCGACTTTGCCATCCTCGGCGAGGCCTATGCCCGGGCGATGTTCGGCATTGAGCGGCCCTCGGTGGCGCTTTTGAACATCGGCGAGGAAGAGTTGAAAGGGCGCGAGGAGATCCGCGCCGCGGCCTCGATCCTTCGGGAGGCGAACTTCGACATGAAGTTCATTGGTTTTGTCGAGGGCAATGACATCGGCAAGGGCGCGGCGGACGTGATTGTGACCGATGGTTTTACGGGCAACATCGCCCTCAAGACGGCTGAGGGCACGGCCAAACAAGTCGGCCAATACCTCAAAGACGCGCTCAATGCCTCGTTGTTGTCGAAACTGGGGGCGCTGCTGGCCAAGGGGTCGTTTCAGGCTCTGAAGGCCAAAATGGACCCGCGGGGGATGAATGGCGGGGTGTTTCTGGGCCTGAACGGGGTCGTCGTAAAAAGCCACGGGGGGACGGATGCTCACGGCTTTGCCGCGAGCCTTGATCTTGCGGTCGATCTCGTACGCAACGACTTTGAAGCACCGGTGGCCGAGCGGCTCGCGGCCCTTGGAGAGGCCCTTGGCGCCAAGCCAGAGGCGGCCGGCGCCATCGCGGATCCCTCGGTCGGCATTGCGGCCTCCTGATCTCCGCTGCCCTCAGTCCCCGGGTGACGGCGCGACAATAATCCAGCGCCTGGCTAAATCCGCCCTTTCGTTGTCGAGGGAATTGCTTCAAGTCTGGTGCACGGCCTTCGCCATCGGGCGTAACGCAGCGTCGCGCTGCACTCCCGGGCCGATTTCTCGACATCCTCTGCGGCCGACATGCGGGCGAGCCGAGAGCGCAACCTGACGGAAGAGACCATGCGCAGAGCGCTGATTACCGGGGTAGGCTCGTGCCTACCGGATAAGGTCGTGACAAATGACGACCTCAGCCGGACGCTCGACACCTCCGATGAGTGGATCCGCGCCCGGACCGGAATTTCTGAGCGGCGGGTGGCCTCAGACGGGGAGCTAACCTCAGATCTTGGTGCCGAGGCCGCGCGGCGGGCCCTGGCCCATGCCGGCATTGAGGCGGCGGCGGTCGACCTCCTGATCGTGGCAACCGCAACCCCCGATCAAACCTTTCCGGCGACGGCCGCGGCGATCCAGGACAAGCTCGGGCTCACCGAAGGCGCGGCCTTTGACGTCCAAGCGGTGTGCAGCGGGTTCATCTTCGCGCTTGCGCTGACCCGGCGTCTGGTGGAATGCGGGGATGCAAAGACCGCCCTTGTGGTGGGGGCTGAAACCTTCTCGCGCATCCTCGATTGGACCGACCGGGCGACCTGCGTCCTTTTTGGCGATGGCGCCGGGGCAGTGGTCGTGGAGGCCGGGGAGGGCGCGGGCACCAATGCGGACCGGGGCATTCTCGGCCATCATCTGCGTACGGATGGGAGTTTGCGGTCGCTGCTTTATGTTGACGGCGGCCCGTCCTCAACCCAGACCGCCGGCCATGTGCGGATGCGCGGGCCGGAGGTGTTTAAGAACGCCGTCAAAAAAATCAGCGAATCGATTGAGGTCCTGCTTGAGAAGAACGGCTTAGTGGCCGGCGATGTGGCGCTCTTCGTGCCGCACCAGGCGAACGAGCGGATCATCACCGCAGTCGCCGACCGGGTCGGGCTCGATATGGATCGGATCGTCAATACCGTGGGCCACCACGGGAACACCTCGGCCGCGTCAATCCCGCTCGCGCTCGATACGGCGGCCCAAGAGGGGCGGCTCAAGCGGGGCGATTTGGTATTGTTTGAGGCGCTGGGCGGCGGATTAACCTGGGGCTCGGTGCTCGCGCGGTGGTGACTTCACTCGCGTTGGTAATTGTCAAGCTGGCGGCTTCTTGTCATAGTTGAGGGGCGCTTAGGGAGAGGCATGGAGGGTCGGCGTAAACGCCTCAACAGCGCCTAAGCACCAAAGACGACTGAGGAAAAGCTGGGGCCATGGCGAACAAAACACTAACAAGAGCCGATTTAACCGAAGCCGTTTTCAGAGAAGTCGGACTCTCGCGGGCCGAATCGGCCAATCTGGTCGAGGCGGTGCTGGATGAGATTTCCGGGCATCTCGTGCATGGCGAAACGGTCAAACTCTCGTCATTCGGGTCGTTCATCGTCCGTGAGAAAAAAGGACGGGTAGGGAGAAACCCGAAGACCGGCGAAGAGGTGCCGATCGAGCCGCGCCGGGTTTTGGTGTTCCGGCCATCCAATGTACTCCGTAGTCAAATTAACGATGCCGGCGGTGCCGGCGATACCCACTAGCGCGCTCAGCCGCTTTCCGTGATGATCGAACGGCGGCGCCGCCATGAGGGTGCCAGCCGAACGAAGGATAGAGCGTGGAAAAGTCGCCTGAAGCCTTTCGCACCATCACAGAAGTCTCCGAGCTTTTAGACGTGCCGGCCCATGTGTTGCGATTTTGGGAAACGAAGTTTCCGCAAATCCGTCCGTTGAAGCGCAAGGGTGGTCGGCGCAATTATCGGCCGGCGGACGTGGCTTTGATCAACGGCATCCGGACGCTCCTCTATCGGGAAGGCTTCACGATCCGCGGTGTGCAGCGCATCTTAAAAGAGCATGGCGTCAAGTTTGTGCATGAGATCGGTCGGGGTGAAGGCGATCTGACATCGCTTGCCTCGCTTCGAAACGACCGGGACGGGCAGGCTAATGCCCGTGTTTCGGGGGCGGGCGCTCGGCAAAGCGCCTCGGAGGCTACGGGGGAGGAGGCGCGCGCGTCCTCGCCGCTTTCAGCAGCCCAACGCCAGCGGCTCGAGCAGGTGCTTGTCCGCCTGCGCCATGTCCGGACGAAGCTGAACACCCTTGCAACCCTGGCGGCCCAAGCCGGGCAGGGTAGCCGGCAGCCCCACGGCAATGGAGGGCATGCCGAACCGCGTGGCGGCTCCTAGGGGCGGCACAGGTTATCGTCCGACCCCGCCCAAGAAGCCATTGATTTTACGTTGTCGCGCGCGGTCGCCGGACCTATAGTCCGCGTCCTTCCTAGGCAGCCCGATCCTTTACTTTGACCGGTCCGCCACGGGGCGGAGCGTAGCGCAGCCTGGTAGCGCGCTTGACTGGGGGTCAAGAGGTCGTGGGTTCGAATCCCGCCGCTCCGACCACTTTTTGGCGCTCACGCGCCGAAGGCGCTCCGCGAGGGCGGCTTCGCCGGCGCGCAGTCGCGCGCTTGGCGCAGTTCCATTTGGTCCATTCTG
>JBCDJA010000235.1:0-4660 GCA_038748465.1 Pseudomonadota bacterium | reverse complement strand
TCCCTACCTTCCAATCATCGCAAGACGGTGAGTACACAAACCACGGGACAGAGGATCGCAGAATGCAACAGATGATTAAAATACTGATCGTTTCGACCGTAGTGGGTTTCGCATCCGTCGCTGGCGCTTCGGCTGAGGTTCATCCCGGTACGATGCACCATGGAGGCGATTGGGTCGATGCCTTTGTCGGCGGCTTCTCACTCGTCGACCTTGCAACCCATGCCGAGCCCGAAGTCATCCCCTCCGGACCGGCGCAAACCTTCTAATCGACACCACACAGACAATGGAGATTATCATGTCGAACGGCCTCAAAAAATTCGCAACCGCAGCTTTCGCAGCAGCAGCCCTCAGCCTCTCCCTCGGCGGTGCCGCCCAAGCCGGCAAAGATGCCGGTGACGGTGAAAGTGTGCGCCTGACCTGGCAGGAGTTCGTCTCCGGTGTTGAAGGCTTCTCGCTCGGTGCCCCAACCGGTGCCGGTGACGTCGATGCGCGGTCCGGCAGCACCCACAGCCTGTTCGATCGGTTGGACGAGCGCCGCATCTACTCGAACTAATCCCACTCCCTTCCTAACGGACTAACGACCACCTTCCCACAAGGAGAAAGACCATGAACAAGATCGTCAAAACCCTGATCGTCGCTGCCTTCGCCGGACAAGCCCTTATCGGTGCCGCCCACGCCGGCAAAGATCCGGGCGATGGATTTTCTGGTGAAGCCACGTTTCAAGAGTTTCTGAGCGGCTTTGTGCCCGGCGAGGTCCCGTCCTACGAGGTGGAGCAAAGCCTCTTTGATCGGCTCGACGAGCGCCGCACCTACAGCAACTAAGCCGTTCCCTTAGAGACGGTCATGCCGCGCCGCTTAGGCTATCCCAGCCTAGGCGGCGTGCGTGCATTCGGGATTTACAAGGTGCGCGGTGTCAGGCACCAGCATGCCGTTTCCTGCCCCAAGGACATGAGTCAGACGATCGTCCTCGCCGAGGGGCAACATAACAAAGCGAAACAGCAAGCGTTGTTGATTAAAGAGACGCAACTCGTCTTCCACCATCACCGAGGCTTGCAGGGCCTTCACCTCATCCACCCTCTCGGTGACCTTATCGAGCACGGTGCTCGTCCAGTCATTCTTTCCACTGAGGAAAATGCCGGAAAGTTTGCACAGATCGGTGCCGAGATATTGGAAGATCGGGAACGGGTCGGCGGTCTTAAGGTCCAACACGAAACACCATTGCCAGTCCTCGCCGAGCGCACAGGACGAGACCTCCGCCAAGCGGGGAAACCGCCTCTCGCCCCGCAGGTCGACCCAGTAGGCCATGACCCGCTGAACAAGACGCCGTTCTTGTGTTCCTTGCACTGACTCAACACCCACGACGCACGCCTCCCAGCTGCAGAGATTAGGGTAAGTCTTTTGAGATTGCGTTAAGGATTTGCCTCGGGTTTGAGCCAATTCAGACCGCCTGACCGCAGCTGCCACAGAGCCGGCCGCCCGATCTTCCCTCGAAGCGCGCGAGCCACACTCGCGGCCAGACTTTGCCACCAACAATCCCACAACGATTGCGAAACGAAGGCCGTGCCTTATATAGAGGCCACTCCATACCGGCGCAGCGTTTGGGGCGACGTGCCGTCCCCGCCAAACCCATCCTCTATCCTCCCCTGTAACCCCCTCCCTTCAACAGACGGAATTCTGCGAGGCTTTATGCTGGAAATCTCAAGCCCGCTCCTTGCCTGTGTCGCAGTGGCCGGGGGCCTAGTTCTGTTGATTTATGCAGGGGACCTTTTGGTCCATGGGTCGGTGGGCCTTGCGACCCGATTTCACGTGCCGCACCTGCTGATCGGTTTGACCATCGTCGCGTTCGGCACCTCCGCCCCGGAGCTCTTTATTTCCGCTCAGGCGGTGCTCTCGGACCGGCCCGGCATCGCGATCGGCAATGTGGTGGGCAGCAACATTGCCAATGTTTTTCTGGTGCTGGGCATCCCCTCAATCATCGCGGCAACCCGATGCAAACAAGACGGCTTGCGGCGCAATACCTGGATCATGATCGCCGTCACGTTCGTGTTCATCTGGTTTTGCGAGACCGGACCCTTACAGGCGCGCCATGGCTACGTGCTGCTGGGCTTGTTGGCGCTCTTCCTGGGATATTCCGGATACCGGGCAATGCGCACCCCTGCCAATTCCGACCTCTTGGGCGAGGTTGCGGAACTGTCTCAGCATGACGGGGGCACCGGCATGCCGAAAACGGTGGGCATGATCCTGCTGGGGCTCATCGGTCTGCCGATCGGCGCGACCCTTGTCGTCGATGGGGGCACGGTCATTGCAGCATCCATCGGTGTCAGTGAGGCTGTCATTGGCCTTAGTTTGGTGGCCATCGGCACCTCGTTGCCGGAGCTGGCGACCACCATCGCCGCCGCAATGCGACGCACAGCCGGGGTGGCCCTGGGCAATGCCATCGGCAGTAATATTTTCAATATCCTAGCGGTGATGGGTGTCGCGACTTTGTTCGCCCCGGCAAGCGGGATCCCGATCCCCGATGCGGTGGCGCGGTTCGACGTTTGGGTCATGCTCCTCGCGGCCCTCGTCATCCTCGCCTACACCCAATTTCAATGGACGATCGGCCGGACCTCGGGAATCGTGTTCCTGCTGATTTACGTCGCCTACATGTTTGTTCTGTTCTTTACCGGCCGGGCTGACATGGGGTTTTCCTCCGGCGAAAGCCTGCCCAGCACGTTTTAACGGCGCCTTGGGCGGCTCTTTGGGGTGGCAGTTGCCCTGGGAGCCCTTGCGGCGGTGCGCGGTAAGCCCGGCAACGGGATCGGGGTGCGCAAAATTCTGCCGAAGGGGCCGACTGGTACCAGATTGGCGGGTTCGCGCCGACGCATGGTAAGACCAACATCATGATGGATGATCGACCCGAAGAGGGCGGCCCAACGCAACACGAGATCGGCGCCGCGAGCCTGGCAGACAGCCAAGGCGCGCCGGCAGACGATGAGCGCGCCCCCAGCGAGGCCGACCCCCAATTGGGCGTCCCCCCCGAAACGGACGGCCTGCCCGAAATGGACGGCTCGCCCGAAGTCACCGGTCCGCCCCAAGTCACCGGCCCACAAGTGATCGAGCGGTTCGTGGCTCTCCTCCCGAACCATCCAGGCGTTTACCGGATGCTCGGTCGGGATGGAGCCGTGCTTTATGTGGGCAAGGCCCGCAACCTCAAAAAGCGCGTGCAGTCCTATTGCAAGACGGGAGGGCACACGAACCGCATCGCGCTGATGGTCTCGCTCACCGCAGACATGGAATTTGTAACGACCCGGACTGAGACGGAAGCCTTGCTGCTCGAGGCGAACCTCATCAAACAACTCAAACCCCGGTTCAACATCATTCTGCGGGACGACAAGTCCTTCCCCTACATTCTTTTGCGCACCGACCACGAGGCGCCGCAGGTGCTGAAACACCGCGGGGCGAGGACGGCTAAGGGACACTATTTCGGCCCCTTTGCCTCGGCGGGCGCTGTAAACCGCACACTGAATACTCTTCAGCGCGCCTTCCTGCTGCGCTCGTGCACCGATAGCGTTTACGACAGCCGCACCCGGCCCTGCCTCCTCTTTCAGATCAAGCGATGCAGTGCCCCATGCACTGGCGAGATCGATCAGCCGACCTATGATGGCCTTGTCGAGGAGGCGGTAAAGTTTCTCCGGGGTCGCAGTACCGAGACCCAAACCGCGCTGTCGGCCCAAATGCAGGCCGCCGCCGACACGCTTGATTTTGAGCGGGCGGCGCAGTTGCGCGACCGGATCAGGGCGCTCACCTATGTGCAATCCCACCAGGGGATTAATCCGGCCGGGGTTGAGGAATGCGATGTGATCGCGGCCCACGAAACGGCTGGACAGGTGTCCATCCAGGTCTTTTTCTTCCGTGCAGGTCAGAACTGGGGGAACCGCGCGTTTTTTCCCAAGCACGATAAGTCTCAGCAGATCGACAAGGTGTTGGAAGCCTTTGTCGGTCAATTCTACGACGACAAACCGGTCCCCGCCCTTGTGCTGATCAGCCATACCCTGCCCCAACAACCCCTGATGGGCGAGGCTTTGACCCTGAAATCGGAGCACAAAGTCAGCCTCCATGTGCCCCAGCGGGGCGAGAAACGCGATCTCATGGACCACGCACTTGCCAATGCGCGCGAAGCCCTCGGCCGCCGCCTTGCCGAGAAAAGCTCCCAAAGCAAGCTCTTGGACGGATTGGCCGAAGCCTTCGACCTTGAGACGCGTCCGGAGCGAATAGAGGTCTACGACAATTCGCACATTCAAGGGGCCCATGCGGTGGGCGCCATGGTGGTGGCCGGCCCCGAGGGATTTGTCAAAAATCAGTACCGGAAGTTTAATATAAAATCGGAAGACCTGTCGCCAGGTGATGATTTTGGGATGATGCGGGAGGTGCTGACCCGCCGCTTTGCACGCCTTGTTAAATCGAAACCCCAAGATGACGGGAACGAGGATACGGGAGACGGGGTCAAAGTGTGGCCCGATCTTGTGCTGATCGACGGCGGCCAGGGGCAACTTTCCGCAGCCAGAGCAATCCTTGAGGAGTTCGGCATCGATGACATCGCCCTTGTCGGTATTGCCAAGGGGCGTGATCGCAATGCCGGACGCGAGGAATTCCACCAGCCCGGCAAAGCCCCCTTCCG
>JBCDJA010000234.1:0-4660 GCA_038748465.1 Pseudomonadota bacterium | reverse complement strand
GTTATTTTCGGCGGGCTCCTCTTTATCGGCGCGCGCCACCTCATCGCCTGAGCCAGCGGACCCTGGATTAGGGGCTCAGTTTGACAGGCCGATCTTATGGGGCTGGCCCCATAGAGCTGGCCCCATAGAGCTGGCCCAATAGAGCCGGCCTAGAAGGTCGGGGCCGGCCCAAACTCGCCACGGTTCAGCCGCGAAAACACCCCAGGCAAGGCGGCCCCGGTTGGCCCTTTGAGCCTTGATCGGGCGCCGGTGCCTCCCAACCTTTTGCCCAAGCAACACTTTTGGTTTGTATTCCCTTCAGGGCCAGCCCGGCGGCAAGGCACGAGCCGGGGCGTTGGAGGCTGTGGGTGGTTGAATTGCCGCGCGTCTCGCTGAAAGATGCAAGCGGGAGCGTCAGGCGACGCGGGGAGGGCTTATTATGAGACGACTTTTCAAACCGATTGCGGCCGCTGTACTGAGCCTTTCGCTCCTTGGCGCGTCTGGGGTTCAAGGTCCTGCGCTGGCGCAGGACATGTCAACTGATGAGAGCACGATGCGCCAATCCGGCCTGGCGATCGCAGCCGGGCTGGTGATCGTTGCCTCGGTCGCCACCCAGGGAACCGTGGGGGCCGAGCTGTCGCTTCCCGCCGTTGATCTTCTTGCCCAGGCTGCAGGCGCCGACCTTCCGTTCACCGTCACCGGTGTCGATACCGTCGGCGAGGTTGTCAAAGTGGCGCTCGATCTAGGGTCCGAGAGCGCCGAGACGGCGGCACCGCTCGTTCTTGATTATGCAGCGGACAGTTTTGCCAAGGCCGGGGCACTTGCTGAAACCCAAGGCGCGCCCTTTGTCGAAGGCGCGACCCTTGTCTCGAAGGAAATCGTGCGCTTTGCCGGCGACGAGGCGTTGGTTGTCGCCTATGGGCTCTTTACCTCCGATGATGCGACCCAAGGTCTTGCTTATGTCCTGACAGAGATCGGCGAGGAATTGTTTGGTACATCGATTGTCAACGCTCCGTAATCGGAACGGGTGAGCGTTACGCCGTGTCCTGTCCCCGCATATCTTGTCCCCCCGTCTCTTTCCCCCTGCCGACTTAAAGGAGGCACCCTGGCCATGGCCTTTGCTCCGAAAATGCCCGTGAGAACGCTGTTGATTGGCCTTGCCGTTGTGGCATTTGGCGGCGCCGTTGCGCTGTTCGTCAGCCCGTCCTCAGGCCCTGCCAAAGCGGGGGGAGCGTTGGGCGAGAGCGATGCCTGCGAGCCCGGCGATCTCACCATCGAGCAAATCCGCATGCTGGCCGCGCACCAATCCATCGCCCTTCAGCAAGCGATCGCGCTGCGGGACGAGCTGCAAAGCAAAGGCGCAACGGCCGCCATCATTGCCCGGGCCGCCAATCAGCGGGATCGCCAGTTCCGGATTACCGAGGACGAAGTGCTTGAGGGCATGAAATACGGCCATGCCGGGATCATGTACAAGGCCCCCGATACGGGCCGCTGGGCGGTTCGGCACCTGCTTTTTTCCGGCTGCCAGGATCCGGACAATTCGTTTATCAAGCAGGAGGGCCTCGCGCTGTTTTGGTCGAGCGACATCGTCAATTACGACATCCTCGTCAAAATTCCGTCTCCTGACTTTCAGGCGAAGCTTGTGGCCGCGGTTGTTGATGATGCGCGCGTGGCGGGTGTGCACAACACGCGTTACAACGCCATTTCCAATCCCTTCGACAACCGGTTTCAAAACTCCAACGAGTGGGTGTTGTCGATGATTGTGACCGCCCATACGGGTGCGGAGAGCCAGGACGCGGTGATTGCAGAGCTGACACAAGCGGACTATGTGCCGCTTCAGGCTAAGATGAAGGCGCATGAATTAACCGCTGTCGGGTTCGGTTTGGGGCCGGCGGGCGTCCATGTGTCAGACAAGCCCGACGCGGAGCGCAAGACAGGGTGGATCCGATTTGTCTCGCCTGAATCGATTGTGCGGTATGTGGTAAGCATCGATCCGACGGCGGAACCGGCCTACGAATTTACCTTACCGGGGGGGCCGAATCTTCCTTCCTCGGAATTGCGTGCGGCCCGCGCCGAAGAGATGGTTAAGCAGATGCGCCCCGCCGAATAGGGGGCACACCTACCCATTGCGCCGAATGTCTCTCTTGATCGCCCCATAGTCTCGCGTGTGACTGCTTCTCGTCCTGTCAAGGGTCTTGGTTGGGGCAGTGTGCCGTGTTCACGAAAATGTGATCGATTGGGCGGCCGCGTTAGACCCTTTGACACTCGATCTGTCCGGTCTGATTGACGGGCATCGTGTATACTTCACATAACGATGCCCGGTCAGGAGAGCGTGATGACGATCAAGGCCTGCGGACGGCGGGCGGATCAAATTTGGTGGACGACCCCAGAAATCAGGCAGCTGCGGGATTTTTGCAGCGAAGCCACGTTTCTGCATGACATGCACCTCGATACCGCGTCAGAGGAGCGGCCCTCGGCCGATGCTGACCGGGACGGCGACATGGATTGCGCGGTTGTGTCGGCCACCTTGCTCGATTGGGAAGGGGCACCGGCATACCGGATCGACAAGATGTGGGACGGGCTCGATGTCTGGTACGTCGCGCTGAGCCTGCGCCATCCTGAATGCGAAAACCGCGCAGCCCTGCTGTCTATTTTCTCGGCCCTCGAATCCCGTCGCACCTTCGACGAATGCTCTCTGCATTATCTGCTGTGGTCAGAGGGCGTCGGCGACGACATTGAGGACGAGGACGCGCCCTCTCGCTTGCTGCACTAGCAAAAAGCATTCATTGAACCGGGGAGGGGTGTGCCAACGGCCCTCCTAGCAAGGGCGCTCGATGCGTCTTGCATGGCGATTCCGGGCGATTCCGGGCGAGCCCGGGCGGGGCTGACTCGGCTGAACACCCGGCAGGAGCTAGCCGCGGGTCCGGTCAAATGCGCTGTCGATCAAATAAACAAGGTGCAACCGGTGGGCGCGGGTTCCCGCATCGCGCACGCCGCCTTTTTCCATCACCTCACGGATTGTCAGAATTTGTGACAGAACATTGGCCCGCGCGATTGAATCGAGCCCGGTTCCCCCTTCGGTCGGTGGCATGGCAAGGCTGATCAATTTTTCTGTGTACCAAGTTTGTAGATTGCGCCGATAGGTATTTACCTCCCCGCGCCGGTCTGCCTCCACGATGGCAGCCGTAAGATCGGTGAGCATATCGGCACTGGAATAGTCGTTGCCATAAAGGCCGCTGTCGGTGAGCCGCGCCAAAACCTTCGGGTGTAAGAGGTGCCCTAAAATTCCGGTTTGAATGTTTAGCACCCGGGCATGAACCTTTGGATCCTCCGTCGTAAAACTGAACTCAAAGCCGCGGCGCTGCGGCTGCATATGGGCGATGAGCGCGCTGTCATAGTCGAAGGCATTGGGGGCGAACAAATGCTCTTCTAAAGTGGCCATGGCCTGGCGCTGGCGCTCGCGCTCGACCGGCTGATAGGGCGTACTCGCCCCCTCCTGCTGAGGTTGGGCGCGGTTGATCTCGATGCCGCCGATATGGCGCGACACGGCGCGTAAGGCATTGGCCCGCTCGCGCGTGGACAACATGAAGGCGTCGCGCAGCTCTTCATAGCTTTGTCCGTCAACAACGTATTTTTCTAAAAGCTCGGGCTCTAGCGCTTTGACGGTCTCAATGCGGTCGACGGCATAGGCGAGCGAATCGCTCGACATATCGCCGACCATGATCCGGGGATCGATCCCCTGACCTGAATAGCGCATGTCATCGGCATCGTTGCCAAAGGCCAGCACCGGATCGGCCGATTCTGCGAGGATGTCGTCAAGCGCGGTCTCCTCTGCCTCCGCTTCGAACTGACTGTATCCGTAGCGGATGCTCCAGATATCAAATGGGCCCGGCCGCGTGGTGTAATAGCTGCCCTGCTCGGTGCCCCGCGGCGCGATGTTGACCGGCGGATAATCCATCACCGATGAAATCAGCCCCACCCGTTCCGTTAGCTTGCGGTTATGAATGTCTTTGGGGCTGTGCAATTGGCTCGCCATCATATTGTGCGACAGGCCCAACACATGGCCCACCTCATGCATCGTCAGATAAAAGAGCGATTCCTCCAATAGGCGAGAGGTTTCTTCCTCCGAGGCGCCGCGCGTCTTGAGGGCCTGGAGCCCATAGCGGGCCCCAAGGCGAATAAAATCGCCAGCACTGCACCAATGATGGTGGCCTGGCCCGCTCGCCGCCCTGCGCTCACCGCCAAGGAGCAGGGCGGGGAAGATGTCCTCAAGCGCTGCGGTCTCAAACAGCTTTTCGCGGGCAAGCCGGTTGGTGACGAAGATGAATTCGAGCTCGATGTCACCGCCCAGAATTTGCCCGGTGCGTGGGTCCACAAAGGCAGGCCCATAGCCGGCAAAAAAGGGATCGGGCGAGGAGGCCCAACGGATTACATTGTAACGAATGTCCCCCGCGTCCCAATCCGCATCGTCCGGTTGGGTCTTCACGACAATTGCGTTTTTGATGCCGGCTGCCTCGAAAGCGATGTTCCAGCGCAAAACCGCATCGCGGACAATGTCTCTGAACTCAAAGGGCGTTGTGTTCTCGATCCAGAACACAATCGGCTCCACCGGCTCGGAAAGCTCAAGCGCGGGATCTTTCTTCTGAAGATGCCATCGCTCTATGAGGTCGGCATAGGG
Source organism: Pseudomonadota bacterium (assembly GCA_038748465.1). Taxonomy (GTDB): domain Bacteria; phylum Pseudomonadota; class Alphaproteobacteria; order M2410; family M2410; genus JBCDJA01. The sequence goes on along the minus strand of JBCDJA010000234.1, from coordinate 3 downwards.
CGT
>JBCDJA010000233.1:0-4683 GCA_038748465.1 Pseudomonadota bacterium | reverse complement strand
CATTTCGATGACGTGTTGTCCGTGGACGGGCTCAAAGCCTACAAAACCAAAGCGCCTGTCTATGGGTTGGTGACCGAACGCTATGGCGTGAGCGCGGACCGGGTGTTCTTCCAGTCGTCCAATGCCTGGGATGTGGCCGGGGCGAGCGCTTTTGGCTTTCGGGTGCATTGGATCAACCGCACCGGCCAGCCGGCAGAATATCCAGATCATCCGCCCCATGCGGTGATGCCGGATCTGAGCCCCCTTCTCGTGAGTACCTGACACACCAAGCCGGCAAAGCGTGAGATCAAAAGCGGCCGACTGGCCGCCGGGCTTTGCCCGCCCCGCCGGAGGCGCAAAGCGCCGCGAGGCAAAAAAATGGTGGGCGCGGCTGGGATTGAACCAGCGACCCCTACGGTGTGAACGTAGTGCTCTCCCACTGAGCTACGCGCCCCTTGCGGCCAAGACAGGATGCATGAAGCCGCCGGAGGGCGAGGGTCTAGCCCCAGCCTCTGATCGCGTCAAGGAGCGTGCCGGAAGGCTGCCGAGGCGCCTCTAGCCCGCCGATGGGATTAGGGCCTCAAGCGCGCCGGCGAGTGCGTTGTAATTGTCGATCACCGCATCGGCGCCAAGTTCGGTGACGGGCACCTCCGAATAGCCAAAGGAGACGGCAACCGAGGGTAGGCCAGCCGCTTTCGCCCCGTCGATGTCGGCTACGCTGTCACCGATCATGACCGCCTTCGGCATCGTGCCGCCGGCCCGCTCCACCGCGGCGATAAGGGGCGCGGCGTCCGGTTTTTTGGTGGGTAAGGTGTCGCCGCCAATGAGGCTGGCGAACCGGTCCTCAAGATCGAGGGTGCGGATGAGCAGGCTCGCCATGCTCTCGATTTTGTTGGTGCACACCGCCAGCTTCAGCCCCGCCGCATGGGCGGCATCAAGGAAGGGCACGCAGCCCTCAAACGGGCGGCTCTCGTGCGCGATGTTCTCGGCGTAATACTCGATGAAGCGATCGGTCAGCCGGTCGACGAGCGCGGTGTCGAAGGGCTGATCGTGATACGTGAGGCCGCGCTCCACCATCTTCCGCGCGCCTTGGCCCAGCATGGGGTAAATCGCGCGCATCTCCACCGGCGCTAAATTATGGCCCGCCAGGGCATGATTGAGGGACGCGGTGAGATCGGGCGCGGTGTGAACCAACGTCCCGTCGAGGTCAAAAATCACTGTCCAGCCCTCGAACCGCCGTAAGCGTTCGCTCAGCGCGTCCATCGCGTTCTCCGTTAAGCAAAGCCGCGCGGGTCAAAGCCTCGGGTCCCCACCGCCGCGCAACGCCTCTTACTATGGGTGAGGAATCGCCGGAAAAAAAGACGAGGGCGCGGGCTTTTGCGCCGATTTACAAAGGCTTGTACATAAGGGCCGAGCCCATTGCAGCGGAGACACGGGGTGGGGTTAGACAGGCACGATCCGGACGCCTCCTTGGCGGCCATCATCCTTGCGGCCGGCAAGGGCACGCGCATGCGCTCTGACTTGCCGAAGGTGCTGCATCCGATCGGCGCGCGGCCAATGCTTCACCACGTCATGGGGTTGGCTGCCGGGCTTGCTGGCGGCCCGCGGATTGTGGTGGTCGGGGCTGGGGCAGAGGCGGTGAGCGAGGCGGCGCGCGCGTTCGATCCCGCGGCAGCCCTTGTTGTGCAGGAGCCGCAACTCGGTACCGGCCATGCGGTGCAAGGCGCGTTCGAGGCCCTTGGCGACTTCGCCGGCCATGTGGTGGTGCTCTATGCCGATACGCCGCTTATCCCCGCTGGGACTTTGGCCGAGCTTTACGCTGCCGCGCGGCAGCATGGCGCGGGGGTTGCCGTCTTGGGCTTCGAGGAGCCTCTCCCCCATGCCTATGGGCGCTTGATCGTCTCGCGCGATGAGGCAGGCCGTCAGGCTGGGGGCGAGAGGGGGGCGGTCCTGCCGCTCGAGCGGATTGTCGAGGCCAAGGACTGCTCGCCGGAGGAAGCTGCGGTTGAGCTGTCGAATTCGGGCGTCATGCTGTTTGAGGCGGGCTTTGCGCGGGCTGCCTTGCCAAAGCTGACCAACGACAATGCTAAAGGCGAATACTACCTCACCGATCTGGTGGCCCTTGCGAGGGCAGAGGGGCTTGGTGCGGTTGCGATTAAGACCGATGCTGACGATGTGCGGGGTGTGAACAGCCGAGCCGATCTGGCGGTCGTGGAGGGGATATTCCAGGCGCGCCGGCGGTCGGCCGCGCTTGAGGGGGGCGTGACCTTAGAAGATCCTCAGTCTACGTATTTTTCTGCCGACACCGACTTGGGGCGGGATGTGACCGTCGGTCCCCATGTTTATTTCGGTCCAGGCGTGAGGGTCGGCGACGGGGTGCGGGTGCGCCCGTTCTGCCACTTAGAGGGGGTCACGGTCGGACGCGGGTCGACGGTCGGGCCCTTCGCGCGGCTGCGGCCCGGCGCTGATCTTGGCGAGGGGGTGCATGTCGGTAATTTTGTCGAGATCAAAAACGCCGTCTTGGGTGCCGGGGCGAAGGTCAATCACCTCACCTATATCGGCGATGCGGATGTTGGCCCACGGACGAATATCGGGGCGGGCACCATCACCTGCAATTACGATGGGTTTTTGAAGCACCGGACGATGATTGGGCCGGATGTCTTTGTGGGATCGAACACCGCGCTTGTCGCACCGGTTGCGCTCGGCGAGGGGGCCAATATTGGGGCGGGCAGCACGATTACGAAGGATGTGCCGGCGGGCGCGCTCTCTGTCACCCGTGCGGAGCAAAAGACATTGGCGGGATGGGCAAAGCGGTTTCGGGCCCGCAAGCAGGCCGAGAAGGACGCCAAGAAAAAGGGGTAGACGCTGTGTTGGGGGGCGTGAAACGGGGATTGGGACGGGTCGCGAAGGCCTTGCCGGGGGGCAAGCCCGCAAAGCCGGCACGGGCAGGGCCGCCTGTGCGCGCGCCCTATCAGATGCGCGGCCGGGCGGATCTGCTGCAGGCCGGGGAGATCGCGCGGCTGATCCCCATTGATGGGGACGGTGCCCCGGAACAGCGGCTCACCTCGGCATTTTTGGCGACCGTGGAGGCCGTGCCGGCTTTCGCGCAAGCCGTTGTGCGGTGTTTGGGCGGTCCGGCGGGCTCGGCTGAAAAAACCGAGGCCTTCCGCGAGGTGGTGTTCGCCGACACGGCGAGTAATCGGTGTCCGGATGGTCTTCTACGCATTCTGGATCGCGGCAAACGCTGGTGCGCACTGATGGAGGCCAAGACCGGCCTTTTCAAGCCAAGCGAAAACCATCTCACCCAAGTGCGCGATTACATTGCGATTGCAGATGAGTTGAACCTTGATCGTTTGTTCACGGTCTCGGCCCTGGCGCCGGAAAAACCGGTCCGTACCGAGATCGAACAGGCGGCCTGGGCCCGCTACCGGCCGGCCCCAGTACCGCTGACCTGGCTGCAACTTTATGCGATCGCGGTGAACCTCCTGGAAAAGGGGCGTGTGCGGTCGGATGCAGAGCACAGAATTCTAGAGGAATTTGTGCGGTTTTTGCATTTCCATGCCCAGGAGCGAAAGCAAAAGGGCGTGCTTCGGCTCAACTCCCTTGGCAGCGACTGGCCGGAATACCTCACCACCCTTGCACGCAAACGGGGCGGTGGCCCGGACGCCGGATTGGAGGAGGCGTTTTTGCTGGCCTGGCGCACGGGGATCGTTTTCGCCAGCCTGCATCTGTGTCATCGCGACCGCCCGGCCAATTGCACGCCGGTTCCAAAGGATCAGGCCGTGGATCCGACCCTGATGCGGCAAAAGGACAAACAGAATTTGACCCGTCAGAAGCGGCTTGAGGCGCGGGTTATCGCGCCCGGCACGGAAACGCCCATTGACGTGACCTTGACCCTCAAAAAAGCTGTCTTGGAGTTCGCCCTATGCCCGGACCTCCAAAGGTCTGCCGGCGAGGCGAAAACCTTAGGCGAGTGGGTGCTGCCGCGCCTGCCAACGGCCGAGGGGGTGTTCGACACCCATCTTGATATTCGTCTCAAGGACGAGGCTAAGAGCGAAACCATCGGCTTGGACGAACTCCAAAAAGCAGGACCGAGCGCGCTTGATAAACCGCCAAAGGCCTATGGGTCGGTGCGGCTTGTCCGGCGCTATGATGTAAGTCACATCCTGCCCGATCCGGCGGCCATGTTGCTTCTCCTCATTACCGGCCTCAGGGAAATTCGAGTTCATGGGCGCCGGTTGATCCGCTGACGCGCGGGCCTGCCGGGTAGGGAAATTTCCTGCTAGGCGCCTTGCACCATTCAGGTCACACTCTTTCCGCAAAGGCTGGGGCTTTAACCCGCCAAAACACGAGGAAAGGGAGGACAGGCCATGCGGGCTGTTGTGCGCCGCGGAACCACGTTATCGGTAGACACCGTCGCAGACCCGGTCCCAGGCGCAGGCGAGGTGCTGAGCCGGACGCTTGCCTGCGGGATTTGCGGCTCGGACCTTCACATTCTTCACCATGCTGACCATGTGATTGCCCTAGCAAACAGCGCAGGCGGCCATACCTGGATGGATCCGAGTGCGGACGTTGTTTTTGGTCATGAATTCTGCACCGAGATCGTGGATGTGGGTCCGGGCACCGAGCAACGCTTTAAGTCTGGCACGCAAGTTTGTGCTGTGCCCTTCGTGTTGGGCCGGACGGGACCTGAGATTGTGGGCT
>JBCDJA010000232.1:0-4684 GCA_038748465.1 Pseudomonadota bacterium | reverse complement strand
TCGCGGTCAAGCATCGGTGCTTAAGCCCCAGGGCGCTGCCCCGATTACCCGGTGGCGGGCGCGGATTGGCGAGGTGGACGCCTAATGGATCGTCTGCTGCCCCAGGATTTCATCCGTGCGATGCCCGACACCGATCGGGGATCGGCCGCCCGTGCGCCCCAGGGCCGGCCACCCTCTTTAAGTCCGTTCCTCGATGGATACACGCCTGCGGTGCGTCCCTCGCCCCTGCATTACCGAACCGCGGAGCTCAACGAGACCAACGACTGGCAGGAGGTCGATGGGGTGACCTTACCCCTCAGCCTCAATCGGCCGGAGACGGAATACGCGGCGCTGCGCACCACAGCCGTGATGACCGATGTCAGTATGCTCCGCAAATACTGGATCGCAGGGTTTGAGAGCCAAGCCTTCCTGGATCGGCTGTTAACGCGCCCGGCCACATCGCTCGGCGTCGGGCAGTCGGGGCTTAGTCTTGTCTGCAACGACCAATCATTGGTCTTGGGCATCGTGCGGCTTCATCGGCTTGGGGAGGCTGAATTCCTGTTAAGCGGCGAGGCGCCCTTGCTCGCTTGGCTCATGCGGTCGGTACACGGATTTAAGGTCCAGATTGAAGATGTGACTGCCAGGTTGGGGGCGATCCGCCTTGCCGGGCCGCAGGCCTTTGTTGTCGTGAATGACGCGCTCACAGCGCTTCCGGCCCCGCCAAATGCCTTGGCCTATCGCTGTCAGGTCGCTGGCATTGACGTGTTGATTTCGTCCGGGATGAGCGGGCTTGGGGATGCGCTCGATGTGTTTATGCCGGCCGATGAGGCGGTGACGATTTGGGACCGGCTCCATCGGGCCGTGACCGCCCAGGGAGGATCGCCGATCGGGACCCAGATCGCCGAGAACCGACGCATTGAGCGGGGGGTTCCTCGCTGGGGCGTTGAGTATGGGCGGGCCCCGCTCACCGTTCTTGCAACGGAGCTTTCGCTTGCCCGGGCTGTGGCGCCAGGGCCGGCCTATTTCACCGGCCGGCGGGCGTATCAGCGAGCCAGTGAGCATGGGCGCGCCAAGGTTCGCGTGGGGGTGATCTTTACATCGGGTGATGGGGATGACCGGTGGATCGGCGCCCCCGGTCCTGTGCGTGGGCTTGGGCTCAGGCGGCTCTTCCGGCCGGAGGGCACGCCCGTCGGCGTTCTGACATCCCTGTGCCAATCGCCGGGCCTTGGGCAGCCGGTGGGCCTTGGCTATGTCAGTGCGGCCCACGCTGTCCCCGGCCAGCGGGTTTTGATCCCCACCGGGTCAGAGCATCTTGCAAAGCCCGCCCAATGTGTTGAAGGGCGCGTGGTCTTTGGCGCTGCCGTCCGCTAACCTCTTCTATTTCAAACATTTTATCGACCATCCCCGTGCCGCGACGGGTTTGCTACCGCTCGCCCGTTTACCAGGTGGGCTGATCACAACGATTGAAGGAACCCTCTATGACGAAATCATCCCTTATTATCGCGGTCTCCGCGCTCTCGCTCTTGGGCTTCACCATGGGGAGCGCGCTCGCAGAAAAGGGTGGACCTGGGCGCCAGGGCGCGAATTTTCAGGAGCGCATGGCTGAGGTCGACAAGGACGGAGACGGCACGGTCACACGGGCCGAGTTCGATGCGGCCGGGAGCGCGCGTTTCGCCTCGGTGGATGCCGATGGTAACGGGTCGGTATCCCTCGCCGAATTCGAGGCCCAGGCAGAGACCAAAAAGGCGGAACGGCGCAAACGGATGTTCGATCGGCTCGACAGCGATGGGAACGGCGAATTGACCGATGGGGAAATGCGGGCCCGCGGCGCACGGATGTTTGAGGCGGTCGATGCGGATGCCGATGGTGTGATAACCCAGGCAGAGATGGACGGGGCGCGCGAGCGCCTGAAGGCGCTTCGGGCCGAGGGTGGCAAGCCGGCGCGCTAAGATCGGCCTTTGGGTGATCGAAGGGAAGGGGATGCCGCTTGACGGTACAAGCGCGCAAGACGCAGTCGGCGGCGGCGCCCGACCCGGATGGCCCGTTGGTGTTGGCAATCGCCGGTGGCGACCAACGGGCCGCGGCCACCCTTATGGATCGGCACCTGGGCACCGTTTTGGCAACCGCCCAGCGCCTTCTTGTCGATCGGGCGGAAGCTGAAGACGTGGCGCAGGAGGTGTTTCTTCGGGTGTGGCGACATGCTGGGGACTGGGCGCCGGGACAAGCGAAATTCCGGACCTGGATTGTCAGAGTGACCCTTAATCTTTGCTATGATCGATTGCGCAAGAAACGGGAAATTTACACAGACACGCTACCGGAGGTCGTGGACCCAGCCCAATCCCCGCGCGATGCGCTGGAGGCCGGTGAGGTTTCCAAGGCGGTCTGGGCCGCAATTGAGTTGCTGCCAGAGCGCCAACGGGCGGCGTTATCCCTATGCCACTTTGAGGGGTACTCGAACCAAGAGGCCGCGGACATGATGGAGATTAGCGTCGAGGCAATCGAATCGCTTCTCGCTCGGGCGCGCCGTACCCTTAAAAAATCTCTCGGGCCCCTCAATCGGGACCTCTTTGGACACGTAACGGAAGACAAGGCGATGTAATGGACTTGATTACGCGATGACAGATAACGCAACAGATCCCATGGAACGGGCGGAATTCCGTCAGCTTGCTGAAACTTATGGCAGCAATCTGGCGGTTTGGCCCTCAGACAAACGCGCTCCGGCGCAGCGCCTGTTGAGCGACGATCCCTCGGCCCGCGATGCCTTGCGCGAGGCTGCAAACCTTGATGCCCTCCTTGGCTCGGTGCCTGTCGCCCGTCCCGGCGCGGCCTTACGGGCCCGTGTGATGGCTGATTTCGATCGGGTGTCAGGGGAACGGGCGAGTGCGCGCGATCACCAGCGCCCCGCCGGGTGGCGGTTTTGGCGCGGCGAGAAGGGAGCGGACTGGGTGCGCCGATCCCTTGAACCCTTGGGGTGGTCCGGCCCGCTTTGGCAACCGGTCGGGGCCCTTGCTGCGTGTCTCGTCATTGGTCTTGCCGCCGGATATTCCGGCCCCATCTCCGCCGAGACCCAGGTCTTTGCATCGTTGGAGGCCGTCTCATTTGATCTCACGGACTGGTCTCAAGGGGACTAAAGAGATGAGCAAACGCCTCTCCGTGCTGTTGTTTGCCTCGCTTGGGGTCAACATTTTTCTCGTTGGCCTCCTTGTTGGAGGGGGTCTTAAAGCGCGTGGGCACACCGATCAAATTGATGCGCCGGCTGTTGCGTCGCTGTTGCAGCCGCATCGGCTCATCACCGCTTTGCCGGACGAGCGCAAGGGCGAGCTTCGGCGTTATTTGAAAGGCAAGGCGCCGGAAATCCGGCCTCTGGTGCGCGATATGCGCGAGTCGCGTCGGGAGGTGTTCCGTGTGCTGCAAACTGAGCCCTTGGACGTTGTGGCGCTCGAGGCGGCCTTTTTGAAAACGGAAGCGGCCGAGCAGACGCTTCGCTCGGAGGCCTTTGGCATTCTGGTCGAGATTTTGGACACCTTGCCTGAGGACGAAAAAGCCTTGCTTGCGGCATCGCTCGTGGAGCGGGGCAAGGCGTTTCGTAAGCGGATGCATGACCGGCCGGGACCAGACAGGGGCCGGTTAACCGGGCCGCCCGATGCAGGTATCGAAGATCCAAGGCGAAACGAAAACGGTGTGGGACGTACGGATAAAACGCCTCTGGAGCCTAATCCGTAAAACGGGCGAACGACGGCGCGGGCGGGGATGACGGGCTAGGCCGTGCCACCCGTAATTGGCGTGCCCGCATCGGAGGACGGTACAAACGCGGCGATCCGGCCCTGCTTATCGTTGCCGGACTTGTCTCCCGCCTCGTCCTCGGCTGCGCTTTGCGCCTCGGGCGTCAGGTCCATCGCCTCCAGGAAGTCTTCAGACAGATTTTCGAGGGGGATTGCTTTTTCATCGCGCGGCAGGGTGAAGGTGACCTGCGTTCCTTCCTCCGTGGACGATTGGATTGTTAGATCGCCCCCGTGGAGCGCGACGATCTGGCGCGCGATAGCCAGTCCAAGACCGAGGCCGGGATGGGCTTTCGCGTGGAGCGCCTCGTTGGGCACGAAGGGGGCGTGACTAGCCTCCAAGGCTTCTTGGGGCATGCCCGTGCCCGTATCGATGATTGAAAAGCCGATATCTTTGGCCGTCGCCGCCGTGACGATGGTGATTTGCCCACCATCGGGGGTGAACTTGATCGCATTGGCGAGGAGTTGCTCAAAGACGCGTTTGGCCACGCTGTAATCGGCGAATGCGGTCGGTAAGGCGCCATTCTTCTGTTTGCGAACAATCTTGATATTTTTACGCCGTGCATCGGCCATTGAGGCCCGCAGACCCGCCTCGATCAGGTCCGTGGGGTTCACATCGTCCGGTGTCAGCTTTACCCGGCCCGCATCGAGGGACGATTTGAGCAATATCTCATCCACCAAATCGAGCAGATGGTTGCCGCTCATCAGGATGTCGCCGGCATAGTCGCGGTATTTATCGCGACTGAGTTTTGCCTCACTGTCCCCTTCGAGGATTTGCGAAAAGCCGATAATTGCGTTGAGGGGGGTCTTCAGTTCATGGCTCACATTGCTCAGCATGCCGCTTGCAACCTGTTCGGCCCGTTCAGCTTCTTCCGCTTTTTTGGCAAGCTGGGTGCGCAGGTGCTCAATCGTCGACAGCGCCGTTT
>JBCDJA010000231.1:0-4706 GCA_038748465.1 Pseudomonadota bacterium | reverse complement strand
GCCGGACAGGGCGTTGTTGCTGAATGCTTTGGGCTGGCGGGCGCCAAGGGGCACCGCACCGGCGGCACGATCCATATCATCGTCAACAACCAGATTGGCTTTACCACAAGCCCGAAATATTCACGCTCCTCTCCCTATCCCACCGACATCGCGTTGATGGCCCAGGCCCCGATCTTCCACATCAATGGGGACGATCCGGAGGCGGTGACCTATGCGGCGAAAGTCGCGACGGAATTTCGCCAGAAGTTCGGCAAGGACGTCGTGCTCGATATGTTCTGTTATCGTCGCTTTGGCCACAATGAGGGCGATGATCCGACCTTTACCCAGCCTTTGATGTACAAGACCATCAAAGATCATCCGACGACGCTGCAAATTTATGCCGCGCAATTGGCCGAAGAAGGGCTGGTGACCGAGGCGGAAACCAAGCGCAAAATCTCCGATTTCCGAACCTTCCTCGAAGAGGAGTTTACTGCGGCTAGCACCTACCGGCCGAACCAGGCCGACTGGCTGGCCGGTCGCTGGGCCGGGCTTGCGTTGCCCCAGGACGATGACAGGCGGGGGGAGACGGCCGTGCCCCTTGATCGCCTGGGCGAGGTCGGCAGGGCCCTGACCACGTATCCGGAAGGGTTCAACGCCCATAAAACCATCAAGCGGATTTTGAAAACCAAAGCTAAGATGTTCGAAACCGGAGAGGGCTTTGATTGGGCGACGGCCGAGGCGCTCGCCTTCGGTAGCCTGTTAAAGGAGGGCTTTCCGGTCCGCTTGTCGGGCCAAGATTCCGGCCGGGGGACGTTCTCTCAGCGGCACTCGGTGTTCGTCGATCAGGAAACCGAGGCGCAATATCGGCCTCTCAACGATATCGCGTCCGAACAGGCGGCCTATGAGGTGATCGACACGATGCTGTCGGAGTTTGCCGTGCTCGGATTTGAATACGGCTATACCCTCGCCGAACCCAATGCCCTGGTCCTATGGGAGGCGCAATTTGGCGATTTTGCCAACGGCGCCCAGATCATGATCGACCAGTTCATTTCCAGCGGCGAGAAAAAGTGGCTGCGCATGTGCGGGCTGGTGCTGCTGCTGCCCCATGGCTATGAGGGGCAGGGGCCGGAGCATTCCTCCGCCCGGCTTGAGCGGTTCCTGCAAATGTGCGCCGAAGACAACATGCAGGTCGCCAATTGCACATCGCCGGCCAACTACTTCCACATTCTCCGCCGGCAAATGCATCGGGACTTCCGCAAGCCGCTTGTCTTGATGACGCCCAAAAGCCTCCTGCGTCACAAGCGGTGCGTTTCCACCCTCGATGAGATGGGCCCCGGCTCCTCATTCCATCGGGTGCTGTGGGACGATGCGGAGTATAAGCCGGGCTCGACGATCACTCTCAAACCGGACGATCAAATCCGCCGTGTGCTGATGTGCACCGGCAAAGTCTATTATGACTTGCTGGAGGAGCGCGAGGCGCGTGAGTTCGACGACATCTACATTCTCCGCCTTGAGCAGCTTTATCCGTTCCCGGCGAAATCGCTGGTCAAGGAGCTGGGGCGCTTTAAAAATGCTGAGATGCTGTGGGTGCAGGAAGAACCGCGCAATATGGGCTCTTGGAGCTTTGTCGAGCCCAATATCGAGTGGGTGCTGACCAAAATCGGCGCGCGGTATGGGCGCGCCCGCTATGTGGGGCGGCATGCGGCCGCCTCGCCGGCAACCGGTCTTATGCGCAAACATCAGAGCGAGTTGGAAGGTTTTCTCAACGAGGCGTTGACGCTCGACGATTAGGGCGCGGCGACCCAAAATAACAACGATCCGAGGACGTTATGGCGACCGATATTCGCGTGCCCACATTGGGCGAATCCGTCACCGAAGCAACAGTGGCAAGCTGGTTCAAGAAAGAAGGCGAGGCGGTGGAGGCCGATGAGGTGCTGGCCGAGCTCGAAACCGACAAAGTGTCGGTAGAGGTAAGGGCGCCCGTCGCGGGCGTGCTTAGCGCGATCAAGGCCCAGGCCGGCGACACGGTGGAGGTCGATGGGTTGATCGGCGAAATCGCGGAAGGCGCCGGCGCGCCGGCCACCAATGGGGCCGGTCGAGGCGGCAACGGGCAGGAGCCGAAGGAGGCCGGCGGGGCCGTGCAAACCTCAGCGGCTCCGAGCGGTGGTGCAACGATCGCAATCGAGGTTCCGACGCTTGGCGAATCGGTGACCGAGGCCACCATATCGTCCTGGCTTAAGCGGCAGGGCGATGCGGTGGAGGCGGATGAAATTATTGCAGAGCTTGAGACCGATAAGGTCTCGGTCGAGGTCCGAGCCCCAGTTGCCGGCGTGTTGAGTACGATCAGCGCGAGCGAAGGCGACACTGTGGAAGTTGGGGCCGTCATCGGCCAGGTTGCAAGCGGTGCAAGCGCCGCGCCCCAAACCTCAGAGGCCAAGGCTTCAGACACCAAATCTGCAAGCCCGTCTGCGGCCAAACCGGCGGCCGTCTCCCGGCCGGCTGCGGCAGGCGACACCCTCAGTCCGGCGGTTCGGCGCATCGTGGCCGAGCACAATCTCGACCCGTCGACCATCAAGGGCACCGGCAAGGATGGCCGGCTCACAAAAGAAGATGCGCTCAAGGCCGCATCGGGCGAGCGGCCCGCGGCCCATGCGCCGTCTACAGAGAGCCTCGCAATCCCGGCAGCGCCGGCGCAAGCCAAAGCACCGGCCGGCGCACCCGGCGCCCCCACCGGCCCCTTGGAAGAGCGCGTGCCCATGACGCGGCTGCGCCAAACCATCGCCCGCCGCCTCAAAGAGGCGCAAGACACGGCGGCCATGCTCACCACCTTTAATGAGGTGGATATGTCGGCCGTGATGGACTTGCGCAAGCGCACCAAAGAGCTGTTTGAGCGCAAACATGGCGTCAAGCTGGGCTTTATGAGCTTTTTCGTGAAGGCCTGTATCGTCGCCCTCAAGGACATCCCCGCCGTCAATGCCGAGATCGACGGCACGGATCTGGTGTACAAAAACTATTATCACATCGGGGTCGCGGTCGGCACCGAGCGCGGGCTCGTGGTGCCTGTCGTGCGCGATGCGGACCAAATGAGCCTTGCCGAGATTGAGAAAACCATCGGCTCGCTGGGCGCCAAGGCGCGCGATGGGGAGCTTTCCATCGCGGACTTACAAGGGGGCACCTTCACGATCTCAAATGGCGGGGTCTACGGATCGTTGATGTCGACGCCGATCCTGAACAGCCCGCAATCGGGCATCCTTGGCATGCACAAAATCCAAGAGCGGCCGATTGTCGTGGACGGCAAAATGGAGGTGCGGCCGATGATGTATCTCGCGCTCTCCTACGACCACCGGATTATTGACGGCCGCGAGGCGGTGACCTTCCTTGTTCGCGTGAAAGACTCCCTTGAATCCCCCGAACGCATGCTGCTCGATCTCTGACCCCTCCTTGTTTTGCCCCGGCGGCTCGCCCCGAGGACGGCACGCAAATGACGGCCCGCACGTTCGGCGCACAAGGACGGTGCTAGAGGGCGGGTCGAAGAGGGAGCGGGCGCGGGCGGCCCTCCCGCATGAAAGGCACGATAATGACGACGACCTATGATGTGATTGTGATCGGCGGTGGCCCGGGCGGCTATAATTGCGCGATCCGCGCCGCACAGCTCGGGCTCAAAACCGCCTGTGTCGATAAGCGGGGCACGTTTGGCGGCACTTGCCTTAATGTCGGCTGCATTCCCTCCAAGGCCTTGCTCCACGCTTCTGAAGTCTTTGAGGAGACCGCGCATTTCAGCGATATCGGCATAAAGACAGGCTCGGTAAAGCTCGACCTTGAGGCCATGATGGCGCACAAGGACAAATCGGTTGAGGGGCTGACGAAGGGCGTTGAATACCTCTTCAAGAAAAACAAGATCGACGGGATTGTCGGGGCTGCCAAGCTTGTCAGCTCAAACCAGGTTGAAGTTGTGAAGGCCGATGGGTCGACCGACACCCTGGGGGCCAATGCCATCGTCATCGCCACCGGCTCCGAGCCGGCAAGCGTGCCCGGCATCGAGATTGACGAGCAGCTTATCGTCTCCTCCACCGGCGCGCTCGACCTTCAAAAAGTCCCGAAGCGGATGATTGTGATCGGCGGCGGATATATCGGCCTTGAGATGGGCTCGGTGTGGCGGCGCCTCGGCTCTGAGGTCACGGTCGTCGAGTTCCTTGATCGGATCACCCCGGGCATGGACGGGGAGGTGTCAAAGCAGTTCCACCGGATCTTGGAAAAACAAGGCATGAAGTTCCGCCTCTCGACGAAGGTGACCGGTGCTAAGCTTCTGAAAAACAGCGTTAAATTGACGGTCGAGCCATCAGGTGGCGGCGATGAAGAGGTGCTTGAGGCCGAGATCGTGCTTATGTCGATCGGACGTAAGCCGTATACAGACGCTCTCGGGCTCGATGCGGCCGGTGTCACCCTCGATGACCGGGGGCGGATCGATGTGGATGATCATTACCGAACCAATGTTGAGGGGATTTATGCTATCGGCGATGTGATCGCTGGGCCGATGCTCGCCCATAAGGCAGAGGACGAGGCGATGGCGGTGGCTGAGATCATCGCCGGGCAGGCAGGGCACGTCAATTACGCCGTGATCCCGGGTGTTGTTTATACGTATCCGGAGGTTGCCTCGGTCGGCAAAACCGAGGAGGAGCTAAAGGCGGCTGGGGTCGACTACAAGGTCGGGAAATTTCCGTTCTCTG
>JBCDJA010000230.1:0-4715 GCA_038748465.1 Pseudomonadota bacterium | reverse complement strand
TGCGCTGGTTGAGAACGCCTCCCGCGCATGGGCCTTTGCGTGCCTGTCCCTGCCGCTCAGTAAAGGCGACACGGTGCTCATTGGACCGGGTGAATACAGCGCCAATGTGTTGACGCTCCTTCATCGCGCCAAGCGAGACGGGTTTCGCATTGAGCGGATCGACGCGGCGCCCGACGGTACAGTCTCTTTGCAGGATTTGGCGGACAAGCTGGATGACCGTGTTCGCCTCGTCGCGATCACCCATTGCCCGAGCGACAACGGCCTCGTCAATCCCGCTGAAGCGATTGGAGCCCTTACGGAGCAAGCTGACGTGCCCTATCTTCTTGACGCCTGCCAAAGCGTTGGACAAAGGCCGGTCAGTTTTGCCGCGACACGGGCAACCTTCCTTGTCGGGACAGCTCGTAAATTCCTGCGAGGACCGCGCGGTATCGGCTTCCTCCTTGTACGGCACGCTATGCTTGAGCGGCTTAATCCGCCCCTCATCGACTTCCTGTCCGCCGATTGGACCGCGGCGGAGGCCTATGCGTTTCGTCCCGGGGCCAAGCGATTTGAAACCTTCGAACGCTCACGGGCTGTCCAAGCGGGCTTTGCCGCCGCAATTCGCTATGCACAAGCCATCGGTATGGAAACGATCAAGGAGCGGATCGACAGGCTTTCAAGGCGCCTGCGCGAAGGCTTGCGCGGCCTTGCCCCGATCGAGGTGCAGGATGAGGGCACAGACCAAAGCGCCATCGTGGTGTTCCGCATCGCGGGTCTTGACGATGCGGCCGTCGTGGAGGCGTTGGGGCGGGCGTCGATTAACGTCAGTCTCGTAACCCGCCCGGCCGGGCAATGCGCCCTCGCCCCGCACCCAACCCCCACGGCTGTGCGCGCCTCGGTGCATTACTACACCCTTGAGCGGGAAATTGACGCGCTTCTCGATCAGGTGAGCGAGCTGAAACCAACGAGATAAACGCCGGCGCAAGGGGCTTGCACCAACCCATCGCAAACCTTACTTATGCTCAGATGAAGCATAAATACGGCCAGACCCAGGGGGATGACCATGCGTGTCGGATTGATCGGTAACGGCGCCATCGCCGAACAACTTCTCGCCGGTGCGGGCAATCGCGCGCCCCACATCGAAATCACCGGCATGCTCGACATCGCCGACACCTCAAAGCCCGGCGGCCCGCCCGTTTTCACCGATCTTGCCGACCTCTTGGCCCAACGCCCCGATCTCATCGTCGAATGCGCGAGCCACGCGGCCATCGCCGCCCACGCGGCCCCGACACTCGAGGCTGGCTTCGACCTTGTGGTGGTGTCGATCGGCAGTCTCGCCGACGCCGATCTGTGCGCTCAGTTGGACGCGGCCGCCAAGGCTAACGGTCGGCGCGTGCTGCTGCCGGCCGGCGCGGTGGCCGGGATCGATGGCCTTGCGGCCGCCCGGGAAGAGGGCCTTGCGGAGGTAAGCCTCACAACCCGCAAGCCCCCAAACGCCTGGAGCGGCGCCCCCGGGGTTGAGGGCGTCGACCTTGACGCGATCACCGCGCCAACCCCCATCTTTAAGGGCAGCGCGCGCGAGGCAGCCCTCGCCTTTCCCAAAAACGCCAATGTTGCAGCCACCGTGGCGCTGGCGGGCATTGGCTTTGAAGCAACCGCCGTCACGTTGATCGCCGAGCCCGAATTACCGGTAAACAGCCATCGGATCGACGCGGCAGGCTCGTTCGGGCGTTTTTCGGTCGAGCTATTCAACTTGCCGTCTGCCTCAAACCCCAAAACCTCTGCCCTCACGGCCATGAGCATTCTGCGGCTGCTGCGCAACCAATCGGCCGGGCTGGTGCTGTGACATCGCCGCATCGACGGGCGGAAAGCCGCCGGAAATTCGCCGCAAATCCGGGCTGAATTGATTGCGGGCGCTTACACGACTGCCAAATCGCCTTAGAACAGATGGCAAACGGGATGTCGTGATGTCGATGATTAAGGGGAGATGACCAACCATGCCACGAGCCACAACCGCCGCGATGGCGCTTGCCGTCAGCGCCTTCATGATCGTGGGCCTTTCCCTTGCCCAGGCGCAAATCCTCATGCCCTTCGAGCAAGGCAGCTCGGCCCATTACGTCACCGATGATGGAAGCCCCGGGTTTGTTCTGGATCAGACCGGGAGCCGCGCTCATTTGCAGTTCGATGGGTCGAATGAAGTGGTGGTGCTTGATCGCAACGCTTCGAGGGTTGGCGGTGCGAGCCTGCTGAGGGACGACGGGGTGCCCGTGATCGAGATCGATCCCATCGGGCTGATGACTGTCGTAACCGAGACGGGCTCGACCTATGCCACCGAAGACCGGACCGTGGAACCGTTGCGTCTTGCGGCGCGGAGCGTGGAAGCGGCCGCAGAAACCGCGGCCAGCGTGGAGACGCGCCTGTCGAAAACCTTCGGCCGGGCGGTTTCGATTGAGGTCGATTGGGCCTCGTTTGACGGAGACATGGCCCGGGCCGCCGGCGAGCACCAAGTTTATGTCGCCGCCGAGGCGCTGCAAAAATTGCTGGACGCGGGCGATACCGGTGCTGCTGCGATCACGACCATCAAGATTATCGCCTCGGACCGCATTAATGCGACGCCAAGCGGCGAGACGTTGACCTTGCAAATCGTGCCGGCCCTTGGATACGGCGCCGGCTTTTCCTCAGCGCTGCTCGCCGATCTCTTGGCAAGCAGCTAAGGGCGCGTGGCAGGCGCGAGGGGCGCAGACGGTTGCAAGGCGAAGGGGATCGAAAGGTCTTGCAGGCTTTGGGTGACCGCCTCGTCGAGGGGGCCCGTTGCAATGACCTGAACGCCGGCCCGTTTCCATACGGACAACATCCGGCCCAACAGCTCTTCCCCGTCAGGCGCCCGGCAAAGATCGGTTACATAACTCGTCGCGACCTCCACATAGCAGCCCGCCAAGTCATTGCTCTGGCGCATGCCGGAAACCGCCGCCGTGAAATGGGTGAGCCAAATGGGATGGCCCTGGGCGCGAAGGCGAGAAACAGCCCGCATCGGCGCTGACTTCGGATCGCTGAGGCTGAGACCCAGCGTCCGTAGCCCCAAGCGATCTGCCGGCAAGCCATGGCGTACCATCAGCGCTGCCAGCCGCGGCTCGAATTGCGGATGGCGCAAGGCCGCCTGGGAGATCGGCATGAACGACGTGGCCTGATCACCAACGACTTTGGTGGCTTTCAATCGGTGGAGCGCCGTATCGGCAATGCGCAGGTCATGCTCGAGTGCAAGATCTGGGACATCGTCAAGCCGAAGCAAGGAAGCAACCGTGCAAAGACGGTCATTGATCTCAACCTGCCCTTCGGACAATAGGTGCGCCGGCGCCTGGCTCGCAACATCGAAGACCACACGCACTTTGAGCAAAATCGCGCCCGTGCGGACCGCCTCACGGATCGTGCGCTCCAAGGCATCCACCTCAGCGCTCGCTCCCCGCAAGGACAGCTTGGCCCCCGCCGGGCTGAACAATCGCTCCACGGTGCCTGCAAATTGACCGCTTAGATGGCCCAAGGCCGAGCGGATCGCAGACGGTTTAAGGCCCTCGCCGTCGCTGAGATCGACCGAGGTCGAGCGGAGCTGCAGGTCTGACGCCGCCAGCCCATGAACCTGGGCCGCCACTTCGACATCCTGGCGCACCAGAGCCTCGGGCACGGTGGCCGCGGCCACCAAGCCATAGGCTCCCGCGCCGAGGTGGCCGACCGTGCCCTCCTCGGCCCGCTCTTCCAGCGCGCGCTCAATCGATTGGCGAAGGGCCTTCCATTCATCGCTGCCGAGCTTTGCCGCGAGGGCCGGCTCGCGAAGGCAGCCAAACTCGAACATCATCAGATCGAGCGGGTCTCCGGAGCCCGATGTAACAAGGCCGGTCGCGGCATCAAGAAAGCTTTCGGCATCCACCAGACCGCCGCCTGATTGACGCGTGTGGAGGTGAAAGGTCAGCGAAACCTGCCCCTGGGCCTTGCGCTTTGGCACCATGCGGAAAACCGTGCGGGGCCCTGCCGGGGGCACAACCACGGCGACGTCGTAAAACTCGAGCCCCTTGCCTGCAAACACGCTGGCGACGAGACGCATCGCAATGGACCGGTTTTTCGGCGGGAACAGCTCATAGACCGACGCGTGCCCGAGGCGGCCCTCAATCCAGGTCGCGAGGGCCGGCCCCTCGCAGGCCTGGACCGCGCCAGTCTCGTCGATGGTGAGGGCAAAGCCATCCCCGTCGTGCTGCAGGGGAGCCGATGCCGGAGCGTCGGCCGACGCCTCGCTTGCCGGGCGCGATGTCTCGCTCGCCTGTCTTGTCACGTGCCGCTCCGTCGCCGCCCCTCGTAGAAGGCGTTGAGCTTAGGACGGGTGGATTGCCGAACCCTTAAACGGCACTTGGTGCCGCGCCGAAAATCGGCCGGCGCGGGGCGGGCCCCGCCTTCGTTCAGCGCTCTTGGGAGACATGCGCGCTGCCCAACAAAAAACCGGCCGGCGCGAGGGCGCCAGCCGGTGTCTGTGGCCTGCGGGCCGAACCCGCGGGCAATTTGTGGTCTGGGTCGGTGCCTTACCGCACGCCAGACGCGCGGAGCCGGTCCGGTGAGAAGTCTTCGATCGTCAGGCCCGGATCCCATTCATAGGCATTCTCATCCCCAACACCGATCACCGTGTACCGACCGTTTTGGAGATCGTAGAACGCATCGCCGGTCGACCAGAACAGGGGATATTCATAATACTG
>JBCDJA010000229.1:0-4721 GCA_038748465.1 Pseudomonadota bacterium | reverse complement strand
GGCGATCGAGGACGAGTTGTGGCCGCGCTATCGCCAACTGCAACAGGCGGTCCTCGGACAAATCGAGCGGGCGTTGCGACGGGGGCAAGGCGAGGGGGTGTTCGACCCCGCCATCGACGCAGAGGAAGCGGCTATTGGGATTCTGGGCGCTGCGTATATGATTGGGCAAACCCAGTTTGAGGGAAAGCCAAAACGCGAGATTGACCGGTATATCGAGACCTTGGTCGATCGGTTCCGGGCGCGCGTCCCGGCACGCCAAGCAGCGGTGGGGTCGGTCTGAGTTCGGGTCCGGGACGGCGTCTTCACTCACGTCGTGCGAGATACGAGGCGCCCTCTTTGCCACACGAAATAGGACATCCATGGCGCATTTCGTTTATGGACTGGTCAATGGCAAGGCCGGCGCGGCCTCCACGGAGGATGCTGGCCAGGCCTTGCGCGATGAGATCGGGGCACTCTTCACCGATCGCGCGATCGCCCATGACGTTGGCCTGGTGGCGCCCGAGGAGATCGATGCAAGGCTTCAGGCGATCCCCGGTCGGGCTACCCATCTGCTCGTTGCCGGCGGGGATGGGACCGTGCTTGCAGCCGCCATCGCGGCGATGAAACACGATTTGCCCCTGGCCCTTGTGCCGGCCGGGACGATGAACATTTTTGCTCGGGACCTGGGATTGGATGAGGACATCCGGCCTATTGCGAGCAGTATCGTGGCCGGCTCTGAAAAACCCGTCGATGTTGGCGTCATGAACGGACGGGTTTTCTTAAATTGCGTCGCCATTGGTCCGTTTGCTGAACTGACCGAGGCGCGCGAGGCTGTGCGCGACCCTAAGGCGCGCGATACCTGGATCGATTACGCCTTTCAGGGGCTCAGGACGATCGTTGACGCGGACCGAACGCCCCTCTCTCTCTCGCTGCCCGGCCGGCGCCTGACCCGCGAAAGTTTGGCCGTCCTTATCTCCAACAATCCTTACGCCAATCGTCGATTTAGTTTTTTCTCGCGGGATCGGATCGATCGGGGGAGGCTGGGGATTTATTGCGCCAATCACGAACAAGCACTGACAGGGCTCGTTCATCTTGCTGCGGAGTTTTTAAAGGTTCCGGTACCAAATCAGGCTTTGTTTAAAAGCTGGGCGCCGGAGGCCACAATTTCCTTAGCCGAAAACACCATCGAGCTTGTCGTTGATGGGGAGCTCGAGACAGCGACACCTCCCCTTCATTTCAGGTCGGTGCCCAAAGCGCTGCGTGTTGTGGTGCCCCTATCATGACCCGGATCGTGCATGCCTCCGATATCCATGTGGGAACAGTGGAGGATGGGCGGCTCGCCGTCCTTGCCGATGAAATCAACGCGCTTTCGCCGGACCTAACGATCATAAGCGGCGATTTGACCCAATGGGCAGACCGGGATGAGTTCGTCCGGGCTGCACATTTTAGGGGTCTCATCGACGGGCCGGTGCTCATAGTTCCTGGAAATCACGATATCGATCCGCATAATATGTACCGCCGTTTTTTTGAGCCCTATAAACGCTATCAGGAGCACCTCTCGGCGGACCTGGAGCCGACATGCCAAACCGACACGCTCTCGGTTCTTGGGCTCAATTCGGCAATCAGATGGCAAGCGCATTGGAATTGGTCGCATGGACGTGTGACGCTGGATCAGGTGCGCCGCATCGCGCCTTTCTTTGAGGCGGCCACGGATGACGCCCTGAAAATCCTATTTTTACACCACCCCGTTCTGCGGGTGGCCGGTGTCACCGCGACCAGGCCGGTGCGTCGCGCAGGGTTGCTGCTGGCGGCTGCCGCCGGCGCCAAAGTGGACTTAATCCTTACAGGTCATAGCCACCGATTTGGTGTGAGTTCCCATCTTGGAGCCGGCAACCACGCTTTATTGGTGGTTGCAGCCGGGAGTGCTGTTTCTCCCCGCGAGCGGGATGGGGGCAACTCCCTCAACCTTATTGTGCACGAGGACCAAAGGCTGAGCATTCGCCAGCGCGTGTTAACGGGGTCGCAGTTTTTTGACGGCGCTCTGCATGTGTTCGAAAAAGGCGAAAAAGGCGGGTGGTATTCTGCCGGTTGATGGGCTCATTCTGGAGCAACATCCCATCAAATGATGCGATAAAGACTGTCATTGAAAATCACTCTCAAGTATTCGGTATAATTTCTTCGATTTTTGGCATTTTTTCGCACTTGTTTTGAAAACGATCCTTGTTATCCGTCTCGGCGCCGACTATTTCCCCTGGTCTGAGATGAAAGGCCGTGTGCGATTCATTCGCAGTCGCGGATTTGGATTAAGACAGTAAAAAGAGGTCGTCTGATGAAAGGTGATCCCAAGGTCATCGACTATTTGAACAAAGCGCTCAAGCAGGAGCTTGCAGCCATTAACCAGTTCTTCCTCCATGCCCGCATGCTTGACGATTGGGGCCTACTGAAATTGGGCAAAAAGGAATATGATGAGAGCATTGAGGAAATGCAGCATGCAGATCAATTGATCGAGCGCATTCTTCTGCTGGAAGGTTTGCCGAACCTACAGGATATCGAAAAGCTCATGATCGGTGAGAATGTGAAGGACATTCTTGAATGTGATCTCAAGTCGGAGCATCGCGCCCATCCGCTTTACAAGGAAGCTGTCGCCTATTGCGAGAGCGTTGGCGATTACGTGAGCAAAGAGCTGTTCGTGAAAATACTGGCCGATGAAGAAGAGCACATCGACTACCTGGAAACGCAACTCGATCTGATCGACCGGATTGGACTGGAAAACTATTGCCAGCAGCAGATGCACCTCGGTGAAGGCGGTTGAAGAGCCGTGGACAAAGGATCCGCTATCCGCGTGCGCCCAGCTTTTTTTGTGGGCGCGCCCGCCAGCGGCATCCGCCGTTTCGCCCTCACGGCCGATCTGCGTCTGCGGCGAACACGTAATTTTGGCTCTCGAGCCGATGGGTGCATGTATAGCCGAAGGCGCCTAGAAACGCCTCAACTCGGGGAAGCTGATCCCCAAATGTTTCAATAGCAATCAGCGGTTTGGAGCGTGCAATCGACCGCTCGGCGCCCTCCAGCACGTTGAGCTCGAACCCTTCGACATCAATTTTGAGGAAATCGATCCCAGGCAGATTAAAGCCATCGAGTGTTCCGGTTTCGATGGTGCCTTGCTCGCGCGCCTCCAAGGATGTGGAGCCGATATTGTGCTGGCTGTGGTGGGCGACCGCCGCCCGCCCCACCGCGTTTGAAAGCGCGAGATTGTGGGGCGTGATGATGTCAGACAGGCCATTGAGCGCAATGTTCTGCTGCAAGATTTGAAAGGTGCTTTCAAGCGCTTCAAATGCATGAATTGATGCGGCCCCGCATTGTCTGGCGAAAAAGACGCTGTGATTGCCGATATTGGCGCCGACATCCACGATCCTCGCTTGAGGCGGGATCAGGCTTTGCAGCGTCGTCAGGACATTTAGTTCGTAATACGTCTTTGTAAAGAATATTCTTTTTTGTATTAGATCCTCGGTCGCATTGGGCAGAGAAAAAACACTTCCGTCTTGCAAGGTTTGCCGAATGCCTTGTTGGGCTAGGATAGACTTTATCGTGTCCAAATCCTCATTGAGAGATTTGTATAGTTTCGTTCGTTTGAGAACTGAATTGAATAGCTTTACGGCGGGGTTCAACGGAGCAGGTTCTCTTATCGGCGCCGATGTGCCATCGGGCGGTTGTGGACCTCGGGCCGGCCGGCCGCGGGGACAGGCTCGCCCCATGTTTCCGGAACGGACCTGAGCCCGTGTGGTGCCGGCTGAGGGACTTGAACCCCCGACCCTCTGATTACAAATCAGATGCTCTACCAACTGAGCTAAGCCGGCTTTCCTTACGACCCAAGCGCTACGAAGGCCCTCGCGGGGGGCATCGGCGCATCCGGCCTCGGGCCCCGCCATCTGGCCTGCATCGCCCGATCATTTGCCCTTATTCGCGGCGCAAAATCCAGTCGGTCAGCACCGTGCCCCACCATGTCGATTGAAATTCGAGTTTCAGCGGCCAGGGCTCGTAGACCGTGTCGATCCAGGTTTCAAGACTCTCTCCGGTTGCGGCGTGGTGCGCCTCATAGGCATCGAAAAAGTGATCGAGAAGGCCTGTCTTTCCCTGGCGCACATGCCCATAGCGCAGAGACAATTGTTGCTTGGCGACGGCCACAGGCTGGTCCTCGGCGACCATAAGGTAAAGCGCGGACCAAAAGCCGGCCCTGTCCGCGCCTGATTTGCAATGCACCAGCGCCGGCTTGTTGAGCGAGCGCATCATCGCGATCGTTTCGTGCAGCAGCTCGCGTTTGGGCAGGCCGCGCGAGCGCAAGGGGCAATCGATCAGCGCAATCCCTGCCGCCTCGCAGGCCTCCCGCTCAAAGGTGTCGCCAGCGCAATCGCGCTCGCCGCGCAGATTGACCACGGTTTTGATGCCGTCCTTAGCAAACTGCCGAATATGGCCAGGGCTTGGCTGGGCGGAGCGAAACACCCCGGGCGCAACGGTGTGTTTGTTAAGATAGAGCATGCGGAAAATCGCATGATCGCCGAAGTAGAACTCAAGACGGCCGAGAAAGCGCTGCCAGGGTGTTTTGAGCTCGCCGCGGGCGGCCCGCATCCACCCGCTCAGCTTTTTGTTGATCCGTTTGAACATCCTCGTCCGGCGCTAACGGCGTCCGGCCCTTTGTTTTTTGCGCGGTTGGCCTTATCCCATCGGGGTTTGGCGGTCAAATGACG
>JBCDJA010000228.1:0-4726 GCA_038748465.1 Pseudomonadota bacterium | reverse complement strand
GTTCACTTGGGTGAACAATATTGCCGCGTTTTTAGGCCTCATTGGCCTTGGTTGGATGGTACCGATCCTACGTATGCTGATCGGCGATAACGTCCGGCTTCAATTGCGCGAATTGTGGCAGTTGGCAGTTGTGCCGCTCATGGGCATTGCAGTCTTCCTCCTCGCATGGGCATCGTTTGCCCCGATGGTCAAAACCTCGCTTGGCGCCATTCCGGGGCCGGCTAAAGTATGGGAAGAGACGGTCAATCTTTATGAGGACCATAAAGCTGAGCGCGCAAAAGAGGCCGCCTTTTATGAGCGCCAAGAGATTCGCAACGCCAAATTCGTCGAAGAGGGGCGAGAGGACCGGGTAAAGAACCGCGCCTATACGGGCAAACCGACCTATTTCGACCAAATTGTCACCAGTCTGCTCACCGTTGCCTTGGGCTTTGCGATTGCGACGGTGATTGCCGTTCCGCTCGGGATTTTTTGCGGGTTGTCCCGGTCGGTAAACGGCGCGCTCAATCCGCTCATCCAGATCTTCAAACCGGTCTCGCCGCTGGCCTGGCTCCCAATCGTGACAATGGTCGTGTCGGCGGTTTACGCCTCGCCGGCCGATTGGATGCCAAAAAGCTTCCTGATCTCCGCCATCACGGTCACCTTGTGCTCGCTATGGCCCACCCTGATCAATACGGCGCTGGGCGTCTCATCGATCGACAAAGACCTGATGAATGTGGGCCGAGTGCTGCAATTGCCCCAATCAAAGGTCGTGACCAAACTGGTGCTGCCCTCGGCGATGCCGTTGATCTTTACCGGCTTGCGCTTGTCTCTGGGCGTCGGGTGGATGGTCTTGATTGCCGCTGAGATGCTTGCGCAAAACCCCGGCCTTGGAAAATTCGTGTGGGATGAATTCCAAAACGGATCCTCCTCGTCGCTTGCCAAGATTATCGTGGCGGTTTTGACGATCGGCATCATCGGCTTCCTGCTCGATCGGATCATGCTGACCCTTCAGGCGGCCTTCACCCATTCGGCAACCCGGTAAGAGGCGGATCTTTTATGTCGTTTCTCGAACTTAAAGACGTCTCTAAATCCTACGGCGTCGGCATTGGACGGACAGATGTTCTGTCCAATGTCAATCTATCGGTTGAGGAAGGCGAGTTCGTCGCCATTGTGGGTTTCTCCGGATCGGGAAAAACAACCCTCATCTCGATCCTCGCCGGGCTCGTTGCTGCCGACGGTGGATCGACCCTCCTTGAGGGGGAGCCGATCACGCAACCAAGCCCTGATCGGGGGGTGGTGTTCCAATCCTATTCTTTGATGCCGTGGCTTTCAGTTTACGGAAATATCGAGCTGGCGGTAGATGCGTGCTTTGCCTCCGACAGCGGCGCCGATAAGCGGGCGCGGATTGAGAAATACATGTCCATGGTGGGCCTTGCCCACGCCCGCGACCGAAAACCCGCCGAGCTTTCTGGCGGAATGCGCCAGCGGGTTGCTGTGGCCCGGGCGCTTGCGATGAACCCCCATGTGCTGCTGCTTGATGAGCCCCTGTCGGCGCTTGATGCGCTAACCCGCGCCAAGCTTCAGGACGAGATCGAGCAAATCTGGGAGGCAGAGCGCAAAACCGTTGTGTTGATTACCAACGACGTCGATGAAGCGATTTTGCTCGCTGATCGGATTATTCCGCTAACTCCTGCGCCGAATGCAACCTTGGGGCGGGAATTCAAGGTCGATCTGGAGCGCCCGCGTGATCGCACCGCCATGAACCACAATCCGCGGTTCAAGGAACTTCGCAGCGAGATCACCCAATATCTCATGAAAATGGGTCTCGAGCGGCCGCAATTCGATGACGGGAAAGTGCTGCCCAATGTGGTGCCAATCACTCAGATGGCCGGTCCCCCCAAAGCCTATCAGCAGGCGGCGGACTCGCCGATCGACAAAGGCTATGTGGAGTTTTCGAACGTCAAAAAGATCTATCCGACGCCCAAAGGGCCGCTCACGGTGGTCGATGGCTTTGACATGAAGATGACGAAGGGGGAGTTCATTACCCTGATTGGCCATTCAGGATGCGGCAAGTCCACCGTCTTATCCATGGTGGCCGGCCTTAATGAAATCTCCGATGGCGGCATTATTCTGGACGGACGAGAGGTCGACTCAGCCGGGCCGGAACGGGCGGTTGTGTTCCAGGCACCCTCGCTCTTTCCCTGGCTAACAGCCCGCGAGAACGTCGCCCTTGGGGTTGACCGGGTCTATCCGTCCGCGTCGGCGGCAGAGCGGACCGATATCGTCGAATATTATCTGAGCCGTGTTGGGCTTGGCGATGCGCTTCACAAAAAGGCAGCAGACCTCTCAAACGGCATGAAGCAACGGGTGGGTATTGCCCGTGCCTTCGCTCTCTCGCCGAAGCTTTTGCTGCTCGATGAGCCCTTTGGGATGCTGGATTCGCTCACCCGTTGGGAATTGCACGAGGTGCTGATGGAAGTGTGGTCGCGCACGCAGGTGACCGCGATTTGCGTGACCCACGATGTAGATGAGGCCATTCTGCTGGCGGACCGCGTGGTGATGATGACAAATGGGCCGAATGCGGAGATCGGCAATATTATGGAGGTCGATATTCCGCGTCCGCGCAGCCGCGCTGCCTTGCTCGATCACCCGATGTATTATCAGTATCGGGAAGAGCTGCTGGGCTTTCTTGAGGAATATGAAGGCGGCGCCAAACCGGCTTCTGCGAAAACAAAACCGAAAGAAAACGTGGCGTGAACGAGACGGCCACCAGGATCGACCCCGTCCCCGACGGTGGACGGTTGGTGGTGGTCGGCGGCGGTATGGCGGCCATGCGGTTTGCCGAGCGTCTCCACGCCGAGGCGCCGCATCGGTTTAAGCTAACGATCCTCGGGGCAGAGCCCCACAAACCCTATAACCGCGTTCTTCTCTCCCAATGCCTGGCAGGCGAAGTGGCAACTGCAGAAATCGGTCTGTGTGCCGAAGACTGGTTCGATAAAGCGGGCATCGATTTTGTTGCCGGGGAAACGGTGACAGCGCTTGACCGGGAGGGGCAGAAGGTTACGTGCCAGTCCGGTAGGGTCTATTCTTTCGATCGCTGCATCTTGGCAACCGGCTCGGCGCCGTTTCGCTTGCCGATCCCAGGCCATGAGCTTGCGGGGGTCGAAACCTTTCGCGATTTGAATGACCTGGAGCGCCTGGCTGCTGGGGTGGGGCCCGGCGCGCCGGCGGTGGTGATCGGTGGGGGATTGCTTGGTCTCGAGGCTGCCTATGGCTTGTCTAAATTGGGTGCGCAGGTCACGGTGCTGCACTTGATGGACCGGCTCATGGAGCGCCAGCTCGATGCGCGCGGGGCAGATCATCTGCTTACGGCGTTAAAGGCCCTTGGCCTTAGGGTGATTTTGGAGGCGGAAAGCGCGGCGTTCAAAGGCGAGGGGCGGGTGAGCGCTGTGCAGCTTAAATCGGGTGAAGAGCTTGCTGCAGATTTGGTTGTGATGGCGGTTGGCGTGAGGCCCGCGACGCGCCTTGCCGTTGAAGCGGGGCTCACGGTCGAGCGCGCGATTGTGGTCGATGATTATCTGCAGACCTCCGATCCGACAATTTTCGCCATCGGCGAGTGTGCGCAGCACCGAGGAATTGCCTACGGCCTTGTCGAGCCGGTGTACGAGCAAGCTGCGGCTCTGGCGAAGACCTTGGCCGGGCACGCAACGCCCTATTGTGGCTCGGTCTGTGCCACAAGCCTCAAGGTGGCCGGGGTCGATGTGTTCTCGGCCGGCTCACTCGGCGGGGCGGAGGGGGCTGATACGCTGCTTTATGATGCACCGGCTGACGGTGTGTACCGGCGCCTAACGCTCACTGACAATCGGCTAGAGGGCTGCGTCTTGGTGGGCTCGATTTCCGAAGGGCCTTTCTACCGCCGGCTGATTAACGAGGGCCGCTCGGTTGCCGCCTTCCGCTCCGATCTTCTGTTTGGTGAAGCCTATATTGACGCTGAAGCCTTAAAGGAACCGCCTGCAGCTGAGCCTCAAGAGGCGGACCGTCCCTCGCTCTATCTAGAGCCGAACCAACCGCTTCCTCCAACCCAAAAGGAGGCCTGCTGATGGATGGTGGGCCTTTACCAAAATCAGGTGCGGCTGGAGCCCAGTGCAAAACCACCTGCCCCTATTGCGGGGTCGGGTGCGGCGTTGTGATGCAAGACCGCGGCGATGGAGAGTGGGCTGCCCGGGGCGATGAGGATCACCCGGCAAATTTCGGGCGGCTTTGCTCAAAAGGCACCGCCCTTGGAGAAACCCTGGGCCTTAAAGGCCGGTTGCTGGAGCCGATTATTGGCCAGCAGACGGTCTCTTGGGAAGCAGCGCTCGACGCCGTCGCGGATGGGTTCGGGCAGATCCTCAAGGCCCACGGCCCGGAAGCGATTGGCTTTTATTTGTCCGGTCAATTGCTCACCGAAGACTATTATGTGGCCAACAAACTGATGAAGGGGTTTTTGGGGTCGGGCAATGTCGATACCAATTCGCGGCTCTGCATGGCCTCGACCGTGGCGGGCCACAAACGCGCCTTTGGCACCGATACGGTGCCGGGCACCTATGAAGACCTTGATGAGGCTGATCTGATCGTGCTGGTTGGCTCCAACCTTGCCTGGTGCCATCCGATCCTGCATCAGCGCGTTTTGAAAGCGCAGGCCGAGCGCGGCACGCGGCTGATCGTAGTCGACCCGCGCCGCACGGCCAGCTGCGATGCGGCCGAT
>JBCDJA010000227.1:0-4733 GCA_038748465.1 Pseudomonadota bacterium | reverse complement strand
TTCAATTCCGGTTCCACCCTGCCTGGTAGGCCTCAAACAGGGCCCCTCGGGCGCCGGCCCAAACGCCTCGGCGGGCGGGCAGCCGCGATAAGGCCTTGCGGGCTTCGGGCCCCCGCCTTGTTGCCGTGGCGTCCGGGGGGGCCTTCTGCCGCGCGGTGGGAAATCGATGGCAGGGCCGCGGGGTGGGCGCAGCAGGCGATGCTACTCAGATGAAAGGCCTACGGCCTGCAAGGCGGTTTCGACATGGGCCATGCAGCCGTCCCGCGTATTGAGATTGATCCAATCGATCGATCCGCAATCGTATTCTTCCTGTTTGGCGAGCACGGAGCATGTTGCATCGGAGGCATCATCGGTGCGGTTAATGATGCGCTCTTCAAGAACATCGTGGGGCGCCTCAAGCCAGAACCCCGTAAGCTGTATGCCCAGTTGCTCAGCAAGGCGCCTGCAGGTTTGTCGCTCTGGCGGAGAGAGGAATGCCGCATCGAGGATAACCGTCCGCCCACTGCGCAGGGCTTTTGATGCCATCTTCATCATCCGCCCGTAGACGAAGGCGGTAACCGAGGGTTCATAGGCGCTCTGCGGGGCAGAAAGCTCGGCCTCGATCCCGATATGGATTTTGCGAATGACGTCGCTGCGCAGGATGACCGCGCCTTCAGGGCCGCACAAATGGGGTGCCAAAAGGCGTGCAAAGGTCGTCTTGCCGGTGCCCGACAGGCCGCCGACGGCGATGAGGCGTGGGGTCGGCCGGGGTTCAAGAGCGGTCAGAGCCACACCGAGATAGCGCCGGCAGCTTTCGCTTGCCGGTTTATTCGGCGCAGCCAGGGCTGCCGTCATGGCACGGATCGCCGCGCGCAAGGAGATAAAGAGGGGAAGAAGATCCGTTGCATGATAATCGGCCGTCTTCTCGAAATAGCGGTTCATCAATTGGTTCGCGAGGGCGGGCCGGTCCCAAGCGAGGAGGTCCATGACCGGGAAGGCTAGGTCATAGATCACATCGATCGTCGCGATTTCTTTTGAAAATTCGATGGCGTCGAACGGCGTTGGTTTGCCTTCGAAAAGGCAAATATTGCCCAAATGCATGTCCCCATGGCAGCGCCGCACCAGCCCGTGGCGACCGCGGGCTGCCAAATGCGAGGCGATTGTGCCGTGTGCCGATTGAATTTTCTCAGCCCAGCGGGAGACAAGGTCCAATACCTCCGGCTCCATCAGGGACGTTGAAAGCGTGTCGCGTACCTGCCGAACAATCTCCAGCACCCGCTCTGCCGCATTCGGGAGGGGAACCCGCGGCGCAGTTTTGTGGGCTTCGGCGATCGCCCGGCCAAGATCGCGGATGTTGCGCATCGTAAGCCGGTCATCGGCCGCCATTCGGTCGAATTGATCGGCTTCGGCAAAGCGGGCCATTTCTACCAGCCACTCGACAGGCGTGCCCGGCCCATCGATGAAGAGCCGGCCCTCATGCTCTGTCACCGGAAGGCTGCGAATATAAAGCGCGCGGGCGGCATGATTGCAGGCCAGTTCCGCCTCGCAAGCCGCGCGGCGCGCCTCGAGGGTGGAAAAGTCAACAAACGGGTAGTGGACAGCCCGCTTCATTTTGTAGACGCGCTCATCGGTCAGGAACAGGTGAGACAAATGGGTGTCCACCCGCTCCGGCTGAGCGGCCGAAAACGCCCCGGGGCCAGAGCAAAACTCAACGATCCGGCGTTGCTCCAGAAACGGGTCGTTCTGAGGTACGGGATCAGGCTGTCTGACCTCGGACGGTTGTCCCACAAGTTCCTCCTGAAGGCCTTTCTCCCGCTAGCCCGGGCGTGCCGCGTGCCGGCCCGTTCCGGTCAGAGGGAGCGGGAGATAATTTCCTTCATGATTTCGTTTGTGCCGCCATAGATGCGCTGCACCCGCGCATCGGCCCAGGCGCGTGCCACCGGATACTCCCACATATAGCCATATCCGCCATGCAGCTGAACACACTCATCGGCAACCTTACATTGAAGATCCGTCAGCCAATATTTTGCCATGGCTGCCGTCTCTGGCGTCAGTTTTTTCTGCAGCTCCAGTTCCAAGCACTTATCGAGAAATACCCGGCCGATCTCGATCTCGGTTTTCATTTCCGCCATGGAGAAGCGTGTGTTTTGGAAGGTCGCCACCGGTTTGCCAAAGGCTTTGCGCTCGCGAACATATTCGAGCGTGTCCTCGAACATTTTTTCGCAGGCGGCGACCGAGGTGATGGCGATCAGCAAACGCTCCCACGCCAATTCATGCATCAGCATGCCAAAGCCGCCATTTTGCTTGCCCAGCAGATTTTCTTTCGGCACACGAACATTATCGAAGAAAAGCTCGCACGTGTCCTGGGCTTTTAAGCCGACTTTTTTCAGCGGCTTGCCTTTGCGGAACCCCTCCCGGTCGCCCTCGACCAAGAGCAGGGAAATTTGGTCGGCGCCGCCGGATACCTCGCCGGTTTTGGCGACAACGACCACGATATCGCTGTGCCATCCATTGGTTATGAAGATCTTTGACCCGTTGAGGATGTAATCGTCCCCATCCTCGACCGCGCTGGTGCGCACGCCTTGCAGATCGGAGCCGGCGCCGGGCTCGGTCATGGCGATGGCGCCGATGGCCTCACCCCGCGCCATCTTCGGCAGCCAATGGGCTTTCTGTTCTTCGCTCCCATAATTCAGGATATAGGGCGCAACAATGTCGGAATGGAGGGAAAAGCCGGGTCCTGACGAATAGGCATAGGCCTGTTCTTCAATCAGAATGGTGGCATAAAGCCGGTCGGCTTCCGCTCCGCCATACTCAGCCGGCATTGTCGTGCAAAGAAAGCCAAGCTCTCCGGCCTTTAACCACGCCTCACGATCAACATAGCCCTGGTCCTCCCACTTTTCCGTCTTGGGGATAACCTCTTCTTCCATGAAGCGGCGCACTTGCCGGCGAAACAGGTCGTGATCTTCCGTGAAGATGGTTTGTGGCACCATTGGTAAGTCCTCCCGGTTCTCAGTCTATTCAATGTCGCTTTACGTAAGCGGAATCCTAACGCAGGTCGGCGGTATTGCAAGGCTGAGGCGGAAGGCCGGGCAGACGCAGCGTCAAAACACCGACTTGAGGAAGGCCGCCGTCGCTTTGCGGCCATGGGCTGGCCCTCGGAAGGGCCGGTAGTGGCTTTCCTCGGCCATCGAGAGCAGTTCAAGGTCACCGCGGCTGTCTCCATAGGCGATGATCTTATGGGGGCCGTCCCGATCCAACAGGGCGCGGAGCCGGTGTGCTTTTTCCGGGCCCCAGCAATTGCCGCCCTCTAAGCGTCCCGTGACGGCGCCCTTCTCTTCGATCAGGCGCGTCGCCACAAGCTCGTCTGCCCCCAGATGGTCGGCGATGGGCCGGAGGGTGATTTCCAGAGAGGCGCTGACGATGATGCATCGATCGCCAGCCTGCCGATGGGCCTCAAAGGCCTGTTTGGCCACCGGATTAATATGCCGCTCCAGCATCTGGGGCAGGAATTCTGCCGCGGCGGCCTCCAGGCTCTCGCGGGACCGGCCCCCGATGAGCCGCTCCATCAGGGCAACCTTGGCTGTGGCATTGTCGACGCGCCCTGCCAAATGGGCGCCGAGCATACGTCGTTCGGCGCGGATTGCCGCCCAAAACGCCTTCTTGCCGGCCGCATGCGCCAAAAACGCAGCAAAGGTGTCGGTCCACGTCAGAGTGCCGTCAAAATCGAACGCAACTAGGGTCGGCACCATGCGAGGCTCCGTCGGTCGGGTGGTGCAGGAGAGCCATGGACAGATTGCGTCACAGACCTATGGTGGCTGCCAGAAACTTTATCCGCCACACGCCTGACCCAGGGAGTTGTCCATGGAATATCTTCACACAATGGTGCGCGTCTCCGATCTCGACGCGTCCCTTGACTTTTACTGCAACAAACTCGGCATGGTCGAGGTCAATCGCATCGAGGTTGAGGCCGGCCGCTTCACGCTGGTGTTTCTTGCCGCACCCGGTGATGAGGCCAGTGCGCGCGAGCGCAGCGCCCCATGCCTTGAGCTGACCTATAATTGGGACCCGGAAGCTTATGATGAGGGTCGCAATTTCGGCCATTTGGCCTTCCATGTCGACGACATCTATGCGGCCTGCCAGCGCCTCCATGAGGGCGGCGTGACGATTAATCGTCCGCCGCGGGACGGATGGATGGCCTTTATCCGTTCGCCCGACAACATCTCGATCGAATTGTTGCAGAAAGGCGAGAAGCTCCCGGCGCAAGAGCCCTGGGCGTCGATGGAAAACACCGGCAGCTGGTAAGCCTTTCTCCCCGGGATCGCCTAGACGGGGATGAAGTCGATGTAATCGATGCGGTTAAACTCACCGCCGCCGACGATTGCCTCCACATCGAAATCGTCCCCATTGCTCACAAGGATGTTGTCGGCAACCTGGCGTGTGCGGAGGTTATCAGCTGTCGGGAAGCCGGGCCCTGCCGGATCGTTCAACTGGAAGGTGTCAAGCTGCCCGTCGTTCTGAAGTACCGTTAGGGTTCCGACCCCGTCGTTTTCATCGAAATAGGTCAAGAACACGTCATAAGTGCCGGTATCGCCGGTGAAATCGAAGGACGCTGTGCCGGTCGTGCCCGGCGGGTTGGGGAACGGCACAAAGGCAAACTCACCGCCTGAGGCAAAGCCCGCGGTGCCGGTGATGAGGTTGTCGAGTGTCACGTCTTCCAATTCAATTCGCACCGGCGCATTGGCCGCCGGGCCATT
>JBCDJA010000226.1:0-4743 GCA_038748465.1 Pseudomonadota bacterium | reverse complement strand
GCGATCCAGCAGCCACCGAGACCTATGCCGGCAAAACCCTTCGGCCCCTTGTTGAGGCGGATCTGCCGGTGTTTGGGATTTGCCTCGGACACCAACTACTGGCCCTCGCCCTTGGAGCCCAAACTCGGAAGATGCCCCAAGGCCACCATGGCGCCAATCATCCGGTCAAGGACGTAAGGTCAGGTCAGGTGTCCATTACGTCGATGAACCACGGGTTCACGGTCGATACAGGCAGCCTGCCTGCCGGTGTGGAAGAAACCCATGTGTCGCTCTTCGATGGCACCAATTGCGGCCTTGCCGCCCATGGGGGCCGGGTGTTTTCCGTGCAGTTCCATCCAGAGGCCTCGCCGGGGCCCCATGATGCCCATGGCCTGTTTGCCCAATTCGCCGAGGCCACCCGGCGTTCGCAAGCCGAGCGGTCTGACACATCCAGCGGCCAGCCCGCGGCAGGCGACCGGCCCGCGGCAGGCGGCCGGCCCGAGGCGGGCGGCCCGCCCTCGGTGGGGAATACCTGACGACCCTCCCTCCGGGGAGGTTTTTTTTGGGCACCAGCCCAGCTTTAGCGCACCATGAGTCATGCCGAAACGAACTGACATTGAAAGCATCTTGATCATCGGCGCTGGCCCGATCGTTATCGGCCAAGCCTGCGAGTTCGATTATTCCGGCGTGCAGGCGTGCAAAGCGCTGAAGGCCGAAGGTTACAGGCTGATCCTCGTCAACTCCAATCCAGCGACCATTATGACGGATCCGGAATTGGCCGACGCGACCTATATCGAACCGATTACCCCCGATATCGTTGCCCAGATCATCGCCCGCGAGCAGCCCGATGCTCTGTTGCCGACCATGGGCGGGCAAACGGCCCTCAACACTGCTCTGGCGCTCGATGAGAACGGCACCTTAGAAGAGTATGGCGTCGAGATGATCGGTGCACGGCGCGAGGCGATCGAGAAGGCCGAAGACCGCTTGTTGTTTCGTGAGGCCATGAGCCGTATCGGGCTTGAATCACCGCGCTCAAAGCTTGCTCATTCTTTGGATGAGGCGTTTGAGGCCCTCGATTTCGTTGGCCTTCCCGCCATATTGCGCCCGTCCTTCACGCTTGGTGGGACAGGCGGCGGGATCGCCTATAACAAAACCGAGTTTCGCGACATCGCCCAGCGCGCCCTTGATGCTTCTCCGGCCACCCAGGTTCTGGTGGAAGAATCCGTCCTCGGATGGAAAGAATTTGAGATGGAGGTGGTCCGCGATAAGGCGGATAATTGCATTATTATTTGCTCCATTGAAAACGTCGATCCAATGGGCATTCACACGGGCGATTCGATCACCGTTGCCCCTGCCCTCACCTTGACGGACAAAGAATATCAACGCATGCGCGATGCCTCGATCGCCTGCTTGCGTGAAATCGGTGTCGAAACCGGCGGCTCGAATGTTCAGTTTGCGGTCAACCCGGACGATGGCCGGTTGGTTGTCATCGAAATGAACCCCAGGGTCTCGCGCTCCTCGGCCCTAGCCTCCAAGGCCACAGGGTTCCCGATTGCCAAGGTCGCCGCTCGGCTGGCTGTGGGTTACACGCTGGACGAGCTGCAAAACGACATCACGCAAGTCACGCCCGCCTCGTTCGAGCCGACCATCGATTATGTCGTGACCAAAATTCCGCGCTTTGCCTTTGAAAAATTTCCGAGCACGGACGCGCTCCTGACCACCTCCATGAAATCGGTCGGCGAGGCGATGGCAATTGGCCGGACTTTTCCGGAAAGCCTCCAAAAAGCCCTTCGCTCCCTGGAGACCGGCCTCAGCGGCCTTGACGAGATTGAGATCGCGGGGCTTGGCCAGGGCGACGATCGCAACCTCATCCGTGCACGCCTGTCCGAGCCGCGCCCTGATCGGCTCCAAGTGATTGCGCAGGCCTTTCGCCATGGCCTCGATATGGAGGACATTCACCGGGCCTGTCATGTCGACACCTGGTTCTTGGAGCAAATTGAATTGATCGTGG
Source organism: Pseudomonadota bacterium (assembly GCA_038748465.1). GTDB lineage: Bacteria > Pseudomonadota > Alphaproteobacteria > M2410 > M2410 > JBCDJA01. The sequence goes on along the minus strand of JBCDJA010000226.1, from coordinate 2,753 downwards.
AGGCCGAGCGGGACTTGCAATCGGCCGGCTTACCGAAAACCACGGAAGAGTTTCGGGCGTTCAAATCGTTAGGCTTTTCCGATGCGCGCATCGGCACACTTTGCGGTCTGCCCGAGACAAAAGTGCGCGAGGCCCGCCAGGCCGCCGGCGCGTTCCCCGTCTTCAAACGTATCGATACCTGCGCCGCCGAATTTGAGGCGCATACCCCCTATATGTATTCGACCTATGAGGCCCCAGGCCCCGGGGGCCTGCCCGAATGCGAAGCAGAGGCCACGGAGCGCACAAAGGTCATGATCCTCGGTGGGGGACCTAACCGGATCGGCCAGGGCATTGAGTTTGACTATTGCTGTTGCCATGCCGCCTTTGCCATGGCCGATGCCGGGATCGAAAGCATCATGGTCAATTGCAACCCGGAAACCGTCTCGACCGACTATGACACATCCGACCGGCTCTATTTCGAACCGCTGACAGCAGAGGATGTGCTGGAAATCATCCGGGTTGAGGAGGCACGCGGTACATTAAAGGGCGTGATCGTCCAATTCGGCGGCCAGACCCCTCTCAAACTTGCCCGGGCCCTCGCGGCCAATGACAAGCCCATTATCGGCACCAGCCAGGATGCCATCGACCTTGCCGAGGATCGCAACCGGTTTCAGGCCCTGTTGCGCGACATCGGCCTCAAACAGCCCAACAACACCATCGCCCACACCCTCGACGAGGCAACCGAGCGGGCCCTCCAGATGGGCTTGCCGGTGCTGGTGCGCCCGTCCTATGTGCTTGGGGGACGGGCCATGGAAATCGTCCGTGACGAGACGCAATTGCAAAAATTCCTGATCGAGGCCTTGGCAGCGGCCGAAGGCGATTCGGTACAGATCGATGATTATCTGCAAGACGCGATTGAGGTTGATGTCGATGCGTTGAGCGATGGCGAGGATGTCTACGTCGCCGGCATCATGGAACACATTGAGGAGGCTGGGATCCATTCCGGCGACAGCGCCTGCGTGCTCCCTGCCCATTCCCTGCCCTCCTTCATCATCGGTGAAATCGAGCGTCAAACCCGCGACCTGGCAAAAGCCCTCAACGTCGTTGGGCTGATGAATGTGCAATTTGCGGTGCGGGAAGCGGAAATCTACATTCTTGAGGTCAATCCGCGCGCCAGCCGCACGGTGCCCTTCGTGTCGAAAACGATCGGTGCGCCGATCGCACAAATCGCGGCGCGCCTTATGGCCGGCGAGAAGCTCGATGCTTTCAGCCTACCAACGAATACACCCAGCCACGTTGCCGTGAAAGAAGCCGTGTTTCCGTTTGCGCGCTTTCCCGGGGTGGACACGATTTTGGGCCCGGAGATGCGCTCAACGGGCGAGGTGATGGGCATCGACCGGGGCTTTGAAGCCGCGTTTGCCAAGAGCCAATTGGCCGGTGGCACCCTGCTGCCGCGCGCCGGCACGGTGTTTATCTCGGTAAAGGATGCCGACAAGCAAGCCGCCGTTGCCATTGGGCGCCAACTCACGGGACTGGGCTTTGAAATCATGGCCACCCGGGGCACAGCCCGATGGCTGGAGGCCGCCGACCTGTCGGTGACACACGTTAAAAAGGTCCTGGAGGGCCAACCCCATGTCGTCGATTACATGCTGGATGGCAAGGTTCAGCTGGTGATCAACACGACCGAGGGGGCCCAGTCCTACGCGGACAGTTTCACCATCCGGCGCACCGCATTGACGGAAAAGATACCCTATTACACCACCATTGCAGGCGCTCGGGCCGCCTCCCAGGCCCTGGCCTTCCTTGAAACGGGCGCCCTTGAAGTGAGCCCATTGCAAGCCTACACTTGACGGCGACAAGCGGGACAGAGCCACGATCCCATGGTTTTCATGGACTTATCGGCATAGCCGACCCGGTGATCCCCGATTGCCATCCCCCCTCAATATTCAAAAGCGCGAAATTCTGGGTAGAACCTTCATGGATAAGATTCCGATGACCGCCGGCGGTTACCAAAAAATCCAGGACGAAATCAAACAGCTCAAATCCGTCGAGCGTCCTGCCGTCATCAAAATGATTGCCGAGGCCCGAGAGCATGGCGACCTCTCTGAAAACGCCGAATACCATGCGGCCAAAGAGCGTCAGAGCTTCATCGAAGGGCGGATGCTGGAGCTGGAAGATATGATCTCCCGGGCCGAGGTCATCGATGCCTCTAAATTGTCCGGCGACAGCGTAAAATTCGGCGCCTCGGTAACGGTCGTCGACGAGGACACCGAAGAAGAGCGGACCTACCAAATCGTCGGCGATATGGAAGCTGACCTGAAACAAGGTCGCATCTCGATTTCATCTCCGATCGCGCGCGCACTCATCGGCAAGAAAGTGGGTGACACCGTAGAAGTCGCAACGCCGGGCGGCGGACGGTCCTACGAAATCCTGGCGATCAAGTTCATTTGATCGCCGCAAGGGCCCATTCGGCGCTCGCGCCCTTGCAGCCTCCAACCCGCGCAGCGATGATGCGGTTTGTTTTGGAGGGTAAGAGATGGCTCCGATCGCACATCGCATTGTGGCTGCAGCAGCGCTTTTGGGTGGCGCCCTAGGGGGCCTCACCTCTGGGGCTTTGGCAGCAAATCCAGTTTTTGACCGGGTGATCGTCGAAAACAAATCAGTCGGCCTCGGAGACCGCGGCACGCTGGCGCTGCAGGCCCTTGCCGATAAACGCTTCATCGCCGCCGATGCCAACCAAAACCCCAGCAATGGCGAGACCCTGACGGTCGAAG
>JBCDJA010000225.1:0-4762 GCA_038748465.1 Pseudomonadota bacterium | reverse complement strand
CGTAGGGGCCCGCTTATTCCTGCGGGATACGCTGAGCGTAGTTGCCCTTGCTGTGATTGGCGATGCGTGCAGCGGCAACCAAAACAGCAACAAAAGCGAGGCCTGCGAGAATGGTGATGGGGTCTGCCATGTCTTCCTCCTTGGTGATTTATGAGACTAATTCTGCCACTCGGCTTCTGCCTGTCAACATAAATACGAGTATAAATTTCTAAATCATAAATAAGGACAAGATTTAATCAGAAAAAGAGCGAAAAAAGACTGTCTGCCTTTTTGTTTATCCATGATGAAAATATTACCTTTGATCAAAAAATAACATTAATCAGCGTTGTGCGCGAAACTTAGTCAGTCGGAAAAATCTGATTGGTCTATTTTTCAACGTTATGCTCAAAATTAGTGCATAAATGACGGCTGTTTGATCCTTAGGCAGGCGCTTGGTCGGGGAATACCGAATCTTGCCAAGCCCGACTCATCCCCGCACACTCCGGCCCGGTTGGTAGGGCTGGGGCGCACTGACCGCGTAATCATGGGCAAGGGACTATGCTGATCACTTCACTCAAGGGGCGGGCCGTCGTCGGTGGGCTTGTCGCCGCGACGCTCGCACTGGCATCCGCAACGGGCGCCGTCGCGCAGGAAGATTTTGTTGAAGGCAATATCCAAAAGGCCTTCCGCACCTTTGGCGAGGCGTGCGTTGACCCTCAGCCGCCCTTCCAGGGCGCTGAAGCGGTGTTCAAGGAACATGGGCTGAAGAAGACCAAAGATGCCGGCTGGCAGAACAAGCAGAAGACCATCGCCGCCGACCTCCTGGACAAGGACGGGGTCAAGCAATGCGCGATCCTTATTTCGGAGTTTTCGACAGACAACGCCGTGAGGGCGCCCATCCTGCTCGATCTCGTGCTCCGGGAAGGCTTTGGCGATATTGTGGGGCCGGCAAAATCACCCAACGGCGATATCAGCTGGGGATTTCAAAGGCGTCCCAACTTCTTGGTGACCTACCGGCCGCCCGATTTCGATCGGCAAGTGCCGCCCGCCTTCGTCGCTGTCGACACGACCAATATGAAAAAATAACGCAGCGGTAACCCGCCCCTGGCAAGAGAGTGGACATCGAGCCCGGCGCATTGGCTGGCCTTCGGTTTGCAATGCTGCTGTGCACAAATTACACGTTGGTTCGAATCGCGTTTGCTGGACCGGGGAGGCGCTTTAGAAGGCGAGTTCAGCGCAGGTCACGCCCTCTTCGGCATGCGTTCCGCACCCTTTTTCAGCGTCTTCTCTGGCACCCGTTCTTGCATCAAGCCTGACAAGCAACCCCCAACCCGGATCTCATGCCATGGCCCGACCGCTTTCGGCGCACCTCAAAGAACTCGAAGCAGAGAGCATCTATATTTTCCGAGAGATCGCTGCCGAGTTTGAAAAACCGGTGATGCTTTACTCGATTGGGAAAGACTCCGCGGTGCTTTTGCACGTGGCTCTCAAAGCCTTTTACCCATCAAAGCTCCCGTTTCCACTGCTCCACGTTGATACCACCTGGAAATTCCGTGAGATGATCGCGTTTCGCGATCGCCTGCCCGAGAAATTGGGGGTGGAGCTTTTGGTCCACACCAACCAAGAGGGGCTGGCCCAAGGAATTAATCCGTTTAGTGCCGGATCGGGCCGCCATACGGACATCATGAAGACCGAGGCCCTAAAGCAGGCGCTCGACAAATACCAATTCGATGCGGCGATCGGCGGGGCACGGCGCGATGAAGAGCGCAGCCGCGCTAAGGAGCGTGTGTTCTCCTTCCGCACAGCAACCCACCAATGGGACCCCAAGGGCCAACGCCCGGAGCTTTGGCGGCTTTATAACGGGCGTCTCGAAACGGGACAGAGCATCCGGGCCTTCCCGTTAAGTGATTGGACGGAAACCGATATTTGGGACTACATCGCCGCCGAGGACATCGATTTGGTGCCGCTCTACTTTGCCAAGGAGCGCCCCGTGGTTGAGCGCCATGGCCAGCTTTTGATGGTCGACGATGATCGGATGCCGCTCGAGCCCGGGGAAAAGCCAATGATGAAAAGCGTCCGGTTTCGGACCCTGGGCTGCTATCCGCTGACGGCGGCGATGGAATCGGAGGCCGATACCCTCGATAAGGTGCTTGCCGAAATGCGGGGCAGCCGCATGTCTGAGCGCCAGGGGCGGCTCATCGACCACGACCAATCGGCTTCCATGGAGCGTAAGAAACGCGAGGGCTACTTCTAATCATGAGCGCTGTATCCCAAACCGAATCCGTTCTCGCGGCTGACCGCGATACCCTCCGCGTCCTGTTCTGTGGCAGCGTTGACGATGGCAAGAGCACCCTGATTGGACGGGTGCTTTACGAGACGGGCTGCGTCTTTGAAGACCAGCTCGACGTCTTGGAGCGCGACAGCAAGTCGTTTGGCACCACCGGAGGGCTCGACTTTTCGTTGTTGGTGGACGGACTGGAGGCTGAGCGCGAGCAAAAGATCACAATTGACGTGGCGTATCGCTATTTCTCCACGGATGAGCGCCATTTCATCATCGTCGATTCCCCGGGACATCATCAGTACACGCGCAATATGGCGACCGGCGCCAGCCGCGCCGATGTTGCGGTTATGCTGATCGATGCGCGCAAAGGCGTGTTAGAGCAGACCCGTCGTCATGCTTTTATCGCGTCGCTCTTCGGGGTCAGCGAAATCATCCTCGCGGTCAATAAGATGGATTTGGTGGACTATGACGCCGCCACCTTCTTTGAGATTGAGGCTGATTTTGCACGGCTCGGCAAAGAACTCGGCATTGAGCGGTTTCAGGCCGTTCCGCTCTCGGCGCTTGACGGGGCGAATGTCGTAGCGCCCGCGCCGGAGAAAACGCCCTGGTACCAAGGGCCTGCGTTGATGGACCTCCTCAAAACCATTGAGGTTCAGGACAGGCCGGTCGAGGCGGCGTTTCGCTTTTTGGTGCAATGGGTGAACCGGCCCCATCTGGATTTCAGGGGGGTGAGCGGCATGGTCGTCAGCGGCGCCGTCGCTGTCGGGGACGAGGTGATGGTTCAGCCGGGCGATACACGCGCAAAAATCGCGCGGATCGTCACCCAATCGGGCGATCTTGAGCGGGCGGAGGCCGGCGATTGCCCGACCCTTGTCTTCGACAGGGAGATCGATGCGAGCCGCGGTGACGTTATCGCCCATGTGGAGACCGCACCTGCGCTTGCCGATCAATTTGAGGCTCACATTCTATGGATGGACGAGGAGCCGATGTTCCCCGGTCGTCCTTACGTCCTAAAAACCGGCGCCAGATCCACGAAAGCAACGGTTACGGATCTTAAATACCGCATCAATGTCAATACGTTCGAGCAGCAGGCGTCTAAGACACTTGAGCTTAACGACATTGCAGTCTGTACCCTGTCTTTCGATCTGGCTGTACCGTTTGATCCCTATGCGGAGATCAAAGAAACCGGAAGCTTCATCCTGATCGATCGGTTCACCAATCGGACCGTTGGCGTGGGCCTGATCAAATTTGCGCTCCGCCGGGCCACCAATGTTCATTGGCAGTCCCTCGATGTCGACAAAACAACCCGGGCCAAACAAAAGGACCAGAAGCCGCTTGTGCTCTGGTTCACGGGGCTGAGCGGATCGGGCAAATCGACGATCGCTAATATCGTTGAAAAGAAATTGCTTGCCCGGGGGCGCCATACCTATCTGCTCGACGGAGACAATGTCCGCCATGGGCTTAACCGCGATCTCGGCTTTACCGATGCCGACCGGGTGGAGAACATTCGGCGGGTGGTGGAAGTCTCGCGCCTGATGGTCGATGCCGGGCTGATTGTTCTGTGCTCGTTTATCTCACCGTTTAAGAGCGAGCGGCGCATGGCGCGGGAGCTTCTCGGGGATGGGGAGTTTCTCGAGGTCTTTGTCGACACCCCGCTCGAGGTGTGCGAGGCCCGCGATGTGAAAGGGCTTTATAAAAAGGCCCGCGCCGGCCAGATCGCGAATTTCACGGGTATTAGCTCCCCCTTTGAGCGCCCCGAGGCGCCCGAGATCCATCTGATCGGCAATGGCGATGACCCGGAGGCAGAGGCTAACAAGATCCTCGACTATCTTGATAGCCGGGCTTAACCCCGCCGGCGATGAGCCGCGATTGCCTCGTCGTAAAGGGCCTCGAGCGCGCAGGTTTGTTTGGCGCAGTCGAACTCGGCCCTGATTTTCGTCTGTAGGCGCAGGGCTTTTTCTCGCGCATCGAGGGGTGCCTCAAGGCATGCCTTTATCATTTGCGTAAGGGCGTCGACTTGCCCGGGCGGAACAACAAAACCGAGGGCATCGGAGCTGACCAGTTCAGACACGCCGCCCGTGTCGGTCGAGATAACCGGCAAAGCTAAGGCGCCCGCTTCTAAAAGGGTAGTCGGCAGACCCTCCGTATCCCCATCAGACGCGACGATGCTCGGCAAAACCAAGGCTGAGGCGCGCGCGAGGTCGCGCTGAACGGCATCCGGCTCAAGCCAGCCCGTGAGCGTGACCTTGGCGTGGAGCCCCAAGGCATCGATCTGCGACTTGATTGCTGGGCGCAACGGACCGTCGCCGATCAATTTGAGGTGGGCCGGATACCCCTCACCAAGCCCGGCAAAGGCCTCAAGCAGGATGCGATGGCCTTTTTTCTGAACGAAGCGTCCGATGCACAGGATTTCTTGGGGGAACGTTGGTGAGCGCGTTGGCGACCGGTCGGGCAGGGGGATGCCGATATGGTGGGTGTGCACCGCCATCGGCGGGATCCCCG
>JBCDJA010000224.1:0-4781 GCA_038748465.1 Pseudomonadota bacterium | reverse complement strand
TGCAGACAAAAAACGCGACACTGACGAGCAGCAGCAATCGCAACAGGCCTTGCGGCGGCTCTAGAAGGTGGTCGTTCGCACGCATGACTTTCCCCCGGGTTTGCATTTATTAGTCAGGCCCACGGACCCTTTGCAGAAAGAGGATAAAGAGATCGAAGGCCTTCGGGCAAGCAGGCCTCGAATGACCTGAAGCGACCAACACAGAGTGCCAACACATGTCGGTTTGGTGCCCAGGAGAAGACTCGAACTTCCACGCCCATACGGGCACTAGCACCTGAAGCTAGCGCGTCTACCAATTCCGCCACCTGGGCCCAGGCACGCGTTGGAGGGCCTCGTGCTTACGGGGTGCTGGCAGGCTTTGTCAATTGGCGCGAGGGAGCCTCGGCAAGGGCCGCACGGCCTACCCGCTTGGGACGAATTGCGCTATGGGCAGGGTCATGGCGCGGCACCATTTTACTTGTGGGATGGTGGCGTGACCGACCGTGGCTTTACGGGACCGACGAGCCGGCCCCGCACGTCAACCAGCCGCACGCTCTAACCGCCCCGCGACCTATCTGCTCACACGCGATCCCTTTCGCCCACCCAGGACTTGCAGACCATGATCCCCAAAATCGTCACCGTGTTCGGCGGCTCCGGCTTTCTAGGCCGTCATATTGTCCGGCAATTGTTCAAGGACGGCTACCGGGTGCGGGTGGCGGTGCGAAACCCCAATGTCGGCCACTTTTTGAAGCCGATGGGGGATGTGGGCCAAGTGCAGGTCATGCAGGCCAATGTGAAGAACGAGGCGAGCGTCCGTGAGGCCCTTGAGGATGCGGAGATTGCCATCAACCTCGTCGGCATTCTCTATCAAACCGGGCGCCAGAAATTTCAGACCCTCCATGCGGAGGTGCCGGGCCTTATTGGCCGGCTTGCCGCCGAGACCGGATGCGAGGCGTTCGTGCAGATGTCGGCCATCGGGGCCGATCCGACCTCGGACAGTGTCTATGCGCGCACGAAAGCCGAGGGGGAGGACGCGGCCCGGGCCGCCTATCCTGCGGTTACGGTGTTGCGCCCCTCGGTTGTCTTCGGCCCGGAGGACGGATTTCTCAATCTGTTTGCCTCCCTGTCGCGGTTTGCGCCGGCACTGCCGCTGATTGGCGGTGGGAAGACGAAGTTTCAACCCGTCTTTGTTGGCGATGTGGCGCGGGCGCTGTCGGCCGCCCTCAAAAACCCGCAGGCCGCCGGCGGGATCTATGAGCTTGGGGGGCCCGATATCCTCTCCTTCAAGGAGGTGCTCCAACTCATCGGCGAGATCACCCATCGCAAGCGATTGCTGGTGCCGGTGCCGTTTTTTATTGCCAACCTGCAGGGCATGGTGCTGCAGCTGTTGCCAAGCCCGCCGCTGACCCAGGACCAGGTGAAACTTCTGCGCAAAGACAATATCGTGCTCGCGGATGGGGCCTATGCGCCGGACGGCGTGAGCCTCAAAACCCTGGCCGATCTCGGCATCGCCGATCTGTCCACTGTGGAAGCGATCGCGCCCACCTATCTGTGGCGATATCGCAAGCACGGGCAATTTGCGATGACCGAGGATCGCTAGGCAAGCCCGCCGAGACGAATGGATGGACGGAGGGATCGGCCATGAGCTCGCCGAAACGCGCGATGGACCTTGTTAAAGCCGCCGAAGCGGCGATCGAGACCCTTACGGTGGAAGCGGCCGAAAAGCTGCTGGCAGACCCCGCTGTCGTTTTTGTGGATGTGCGGGATGTGCGCGAGCTTGCACGGGAGGGCAAGATGCCCGGGGCGTATCATGCCCCGCGCGGCATGCTTGAATTCTGGATCGATCCGACCTCGCCCTACCACAAATCGGTGTTCGATCCGGCAAAGACTTTCGTCTTCTTTTGCGCTGCCGGGTGGCGCTCTGCCCTCGCGGCCCAGACGGCAAAGGAGATGGGCCTTGACGATGCCCGCCATATCGCAGGTGGCTTTACGGCCTGGAGGGACGCCGGCGCGCCGGTGGATGGGCCGTCAGACAGCTGATCGTGCGGCCGATTATGCAAAGGCGAGTGCCAGCAACACCACGCCCAGCATCAAGCGGTAGATCACGAAGGGCGTCAGGCTCATTCGCTCCAGCACCTTCATAAAGAAAAAGATCGACACATAGGCCGATACAAACGACAGCGCGACGGCGATGGCGGCCTGGCCCCAATCCACCGGCACCGCGTCCGAGGCGATTTCGACCGCGCCCAAAAGGCCGAAGGCGCTGATGGTCGGCAGCGACAGAAGCATGGAAATGCGCGCGGCATCCGTCCGCACAAAACCCAGATAGCGCGCCGCGGTAATGGTAATGCCGGCCCGGCTCGTGCCTGGGATAAGCGCCAGGGTCTGGCACAGGCCGATGATCATCATCTGGCGGAACGTCACATATTCCATCCGGTGGATCAGCGGGCCCTGCCGGTCAGAGGCCCATAACAACAAGCCAAAGCCGATGGTGGTGACGGCAATGATCACCTTTGAGGCGTCCGGATCCCGCAAATAATCGACCGCCCCCGTCAGATAGAGGATCGCCCCGGCGATGACGGTCGGAATGGTCGCTGCGATTAGAAACAACGCTAGCCGAGCCTCGGGCGAGCGCTGACGCAAGACAATATCCACCAGCCCGCGCAACAAACCGAGCACCTCGGCCCGGAAATACAGGATCACCGCAAACAGCGAGCCCACATGCACGGCCACATCGATGATCGTGCCTTGATCTGGTAAGTTAAGAAGCGAGGGGATGAGGATGAGGTGCGCCGACGACGAGATCGGCAAGAATTCGGTCAGCCCTTGGATCACGGCCAGCAGAATAAGCTGGGCTAGCGTAATGTCTGACGCGTCCAAAACAATCCCCGCGGGGCCTAGACGGAACGCCCAGGCTACATCCGTTGCGTAGCTGATTCCGTAATAAGGTCAAAGGCTTTCATCGACCGCGAAGGGGGTTGGGCAGGGTATGGCCGGATCGGGCCTAACTGTCTTAATGATCAGTTAACGCGCCGGTTTTGATTGGATTTTCCAATTTCCCGCCCTAAATATATGTCAACCATTCTGCCCTATATGTCAGATTCCGTTTGGCGACAGGACCTTGGACACGTATAACCACGTCGCGGTGCCGGCCCAGCGGGTCTGGGCGTCCAGTGCTGTGGGCACCCATCGGCTTTGCTAGCCAGCGGTTTGGCCGAAAGGCCTCGCCGCAGCACCCGATTAAAGCAACAGCCTCGCCCCGGCCGGGCTCAGGCGCCCCTTTGGAGCCACGTTTCAAACGGTGCCAAATAAAGGGCACCAAACAAAGGGCGCCTAGTACCAAACCCGGGGCCAGGAAGACGAAAACGGGGTCGAGGAACCTGACCGACCGTTTAGCGGTCCGCCGGGACCTCGGGAACCGGGGCCTCCGAGGAAGATGGGTCCTCTGGGAGACCGGGACCCTCGAGGCCAACGACACGACGGTTTAGAAATCTGGAGGGCTCGATGCCCAGCAAGATGCTGAAATTCGTCAAGGTCGACCAGGAGATGCCGCAAAAGCGCGCCGCAGACGCGCGCAAGCAGGATTTCGGGGAGATCTACGCCGAATATATCGAAGCGAAGGCAGCCGAACAGGCGAGCCGGTGCTCCCAATGCGGGGTGCCGTTTTGCCAGGTTCACTGCCCGCTCCACAACAACATTCCCGACTGGCTGAAGATGACCGCCGAGGGGCGCCTCGAGGAGGCGTATTTGATCAGCCAGGCGACCAACAACATGCCGGAGGTGTGCGGCCGCATCTGCCCCCAGGACCGCCTGTGCGAGGGCAATTGCGTGATCGAACAATCCGGCCACGGCACAGTCACCATCGGCTCGGTCGAGAAATACATTACCGACACGGCCTGGGAAAATGGCTGGGTTAAACCCCACGCGCCGCCCGTCGAACGGGATCAAAGCATTGGCGTTATCGGCGCCGGACCCGGCGGCCTTGCGGCGGCCGATCAAATGCGGGCCCTTGGCTACCAGGTCCATGTGTATGACCGGTACGACCGGGTTGGCGGTTTGCTGATCTACGGCATTCCAAGCTTCAAGCTCGAGAAATACGTCGTTGAACGGCGGGCCAAATTGCTAGCGGATGGGGGCGTCACCTTCCATCTGAATACGGAAGTTGGCAAAGACATCACCCTTGCCGAGCTTCGCGTGCGCCACGATGCGGTGCTGATTGCCACAGGCGTTTACAAGGCGCGGGAGTTGTCCCTGCCCTCGACCGCTGAGACCGGCGTCTTTGCGGCGATGGATTATCTAACCGCCTCCAACCGGCAGGGCCTTGGCGACACGGTGCCGGCCTTTGAAGACGGCACTCTCAACGCCAAAGACAAAAACATGGTCGTCATCGGCGGCGGCGATACGGCAATGGATTGTGTGCGGACGGCGATCCGGCAGGGAGCCAAATCGGTCAAATGCCTTTATCGCCGCGATAAAGAGAACATGCCGGGCTCCATGCGGGAAGTCGCGAATGCCGAGGAAGAAGGCGTGGACTTTGTTTGGCTCGCCGCACCCAAAGCCCTTGAAGGCGTGGACGGCGTGATGAAGAGCGTTCGCGCGGTGCGCATGCGCCTTGGCCTGCCCGATGCCACCGGCCGCCGCGCGCCTGAGGAGATCCGCGATTCAGAGTTCACCCTTGATGCGGACATGGTGATCAAGGCCCTTGGGTTTGACCCGGAAGATCTGCCGACCCTGTTCGGCGCACCGGAACTGACGGTCAGCCGCTGGGGAACGGTCAAGGCAGACCTAAAAACCATGATGAC
>JBCDJA010000223.1:0-4782 GCA_038748465.1 Pseudomonadota bacterium | reverse complement strand
GGGCTTTGGTGGCGGCGCGATGATCGGCGCTCCGTTGAAGCAATGGCTGCTCAACCTCTATCAGAAGGCGCCGGAATTTCTTGGTGCTGAAGGGGCTGTCGCCATGGTCACCGAAGGCGGTCGGCGCTTTGCCGAAACGGCAGCCGGCAAGGTTGAAGTGGTTGTCGCCTCGGCCCAACAGGCCGCGACCTTCGGCGGTGAGGCGGGGGTTTACGTGGTCGGCACCGGCGATACCGGCGCGTCTGCCACGTTCCTGACCCTCGGGATCGTCTATTTCTGTGTGATGGTGTTTGCCGCCTTCCAATACCGTGTCCCGCGGGAAGGGTGGAAGCCGGCCGGATGGGAGCCCAAGCCGGTCGCCTCGGGCATGGTCACCCGCAACAATGTGCATATCGACCAAGCTCTCCGCACACCGCAGTTCTGGATGCTGTGGGTGGTGCTCTGCTTTAACGTGACGGCGGGCATCGGCGTGATCGGCGTTGCCAAAACCATGATCAATGAGATCTTCGGAGATCTCGCGATCGTTACAGCGGCGTTTGCCGGGACCTATGTGTTGATGATCTCGGTCTTTAACATGGTGGGCCGGTTCTTCTGGGCGTCGACGTCGGATTATATCGGTCGGAAGAACACCTATCATTGCTTCTTCATTATCGGGACGGTTCTTTACTGCACCATTCCGTTCTGGGCTGGATCCGGCGGCATGGTGGCGCTCATCGGATTTTACATCGCGACGATGATTATCTTCACGATGTATGGCGGGGGCTTTGCGACCATCCCGGCCTATCTCGCCGATATCTTTGGGACGATGCATGTGGGCGGCATTCACGGTCGGTTGCTCACGGCCTGGTCGACGGCCGGCGTGTTGGGGCCCTTTGCGATCACCTTCCTGCGCAACCGCTCGAAGGAGAACGCCATCGTCGATTTGGCGTCCCAAGTCGACCCGGCGACATTTGTCGAGAAGTTCGGTGCACCGATCACCCAGCTCAACGAGCTTGTGGCGGCCAACACCGTGACAATCGCCAAACTGATGGAGATCGCGCCTGCCGGCACGGCTGACCCGACCTCCACCCTTTACAACACCACGATGTTCTGCATGGCAGCACTTCTGGTTATCGCTTTCTTCGCCAATCTGATGGTCCGCCCGGTGGGTGAGGAGCATCACGTGGAAAGCACCCATCCCAAGGCAGTTCCTGCCGAGTAACCTCCCTCCTCGGGGGCGGCCCCCTGCCGGGTCGCCCCCGTTTTTTTCCCTCGCGGGTCTTAACGGCCGATCCGCGGCTTAGGGAGAAGGCCAAAGGTGGGTTATGCTGGTCTGACCAGATGCCCATTGTCTGGCCGCTGAAACAAAAAAACCACGTATTGCCAAAGCGTTGGCGGGAAACAAGAGGCAACCAGGATGTCGCAAAAGGATTTCATCGGCGCATGTTCAGGAGCCGCAGGCGGTTGGGGCGCCCTCAAAAGCGTTGGACGCCGGCTCATGGGCACCGGCCAGCCGGTTTACGGCGCCCGCACGATGCTCAAAGCCAATCAGCCCGATGGGTTCGATTGCCCGGGCTGCGCTTGGGGCGATCCCGAGCATGGCTCGTCCTTTGAATTTTGCGAAAACGGGGTCAAGGCGGTGGCCTGGGAGGCGACCAAAGCCCGAGTGACGCCGGCCTTCTTTGCTGAGCACACGGTGAGCGACTTGCAGGGCTGGTCCGATTACGATCTGGAGCACCAGGGCCGGCTCACCCATCCCATGCGATACAATCGGGATACGGACCGCTATGAGGCAACCTCCTGGGACGTGGCCTTTACGGAGATCGGCGCGGCCCTCAACGCGCTTGACGATCCGAACCGGGCGGAGTTCTACACCTCTGGCCGGGCCAGCAACGAGGCGGCCTTCCTCTATCAATTGTTTGTGCGCCTTTACGGCACCAACAATTTCCCCGATTGCTCGAATATGTGCCATGAGGCGAGCGGCGTTGCCCTCACCGAGGCCATCGGAATCGGCAAAGGCACCGTGCGGCTTGAGGACTTCGAGATGGCGGATGCGATTTTCGTCGTCGGTCAAAATCCGGGGACGAACCATCCGCGCATGCTGACGGACTTGCGCAATGCCGTGGAGCGGGGTGCGCAGGTGGTGGTGTTCAACACCCTCAAAGAGAAAGGCTTGCACCGCTTTGCGGACCCGCAAAACAAGCTAGAGATGCTCCGCTCCGGCAGTAAAGATACGTCAACAGAGTATTATTGCCCTCGCCTGGGGGGCGATATGGCGATCTTCCGGGGTATGGCAAAATGCGTCTTTGCAGCGGAAGACGAGGCCCAGCGCGCAGGCAAGCCGCCGGTGCTGGATCATGCCTTTATCGCCGAGCATTGCCATGGCTTTGATGCCTATCGCGAGCTCGTTGAGGCGACCCCCTGGGACGTCATCGAAGAGCAATCCGGCCTCGCCCGGGCGGAGATTGCCGAGGCTGCGAAGATCTACATGGCCGCCGAGCGCGTGATCACCACCTGGGCAATGGGCGTGACCCAACATCGCCACTCGGTCGCGACCATTTGCGAGATCGCGAGTTTTATGTTCCTGCGCGGCAATATCGGCCGGGATGGTGCCGGGCTGTGCCCGGTTCGCGGTCATTCCAATGTGCAAGGCGACCGTACGGTCGGCATCAACGAGAAAGCGCCGGCCCCGCTGCTTGATGCGCTTGAGAAAGAGCTGGGCGTTAAACTGCCCCGCGAGCCCGGGCACAATGTGCTGCATGCGATGGGCGCTATGCTTGAGGGGTCGGCTAAGGCGTTTATCGGCCTTGGCGGCAATTTTGCCCGGGCCGTGCCTGACAGCGCGTTGATCGCCGAGGCCTTCGGCAAACTCGATCTCACCGTGCACGTTGCAACGAAGCTTAATCACGGCCATCTGATGCCGGGCAAGGCGTCTTACCTCCTCCCGTGTCTTGGGCGTACCGAGATCGATTGGAATGCGGCCGGTGAGCGCCAAATGGTGACGGTTGAGGACTCGATGAGCATGGTGCACGGCTCGAGCGGCATCAATCTTCCCGCCTCCGATGAACTTCGATCCGAGGTGGGCATTGTTGCCGGCATTGCCAAAGCGACGGTCGGCAGCTCCGTGGTGGACTGGGACAGCCTCTCTGAAAGCAACGATCTGATCCGGGACATGATTGCCCGTGTGCTGCCGATTTACGGCGATTTCAATGCCGATGTGCGCAAACCTCGGGGTTTTCGGTTACGCAATCCGGCGAGCCATCGCGAGTGGAACACGCCGACAAAGCGGGCGACCTTTACCCAATCTGATCTGCCTCAGGAGACGGCCTGGCAGCGGGCCCAGCACGATGACCAGACCTTTGTGCTGCAAACCTTCCGTTCTCATGATCAGTACAACACCACAATCTACGGCATGGACGATCGCTATCGGGGCGTTTATGGCGCGCGGGAGATCGTGTTTATGAACCCGGACGACATGGCGCTGTTGGGGGCGGAGGCGCGGGACCTGGTGGATATCGTGGGCTGCCACAAGGATGGGGTCGAGCGGGTGGCGCGGGGGTTTCATCTTGTGCCCTATGACATTCCGCGCGGATGTGTGGCGGGCTATTACCCCGAGCTCAACCTGCTGGTCCCCCATGAAAGCTTCGGTGATAAAAGCTTCACGCCTGCCTCAAAATCGGTGTTGGTGAAATTTCGCGTGCAAAAAGATTGATGGAAGACGATCCGTTGACCCGCACAATCGAAAAGCTCCTTGAGGGCAGTCCAGGCCAGCTGACGCCGATCGGGGCTGGCGTTTTGGCGGCAGCCCATCTGGGTCTTGCGCGCGATAGCCGCAGCTTTGCCCGCAAATTGGGCCTTGCCCATGCCCTGGTGATCCGCGAATGCGTGTCGCTTGCCGAGGACTTGGCCCTCCTTGTGATCGATGATCGGTCCTGCCGCTCTCAACGGGTGTTTTATGCTTTGTCCGAGCGCGGAGAAGCCTTGGTGACGGAGGCCGCCTAACCCCATGTCTGCATCCCTGACCGACATAACCCTCAAGGCCCGGCCCACAAGCCGCCCGGCCAAGGCGACAGCCATGCCGGCCCGTGCCGAGAGCCGCCATGAGCTGGTGGCCGAGGAGCCGGTGGCGATGGTGTTCGATGGAACGAGCGTTGCGGTGATGATGGCCTCGCCCTCGGACATCGAGGACTTTGCGGTGGGGTTTGCGCTCACCGAGGGTTTCGTTGGGGGCCTTGCCGACATCAAAGCCTTCGAGCCTGTCACGCACCCCAAGGGCATCGAGGCGCGGATTTGGCTGCGCGAGGAGCGGTCAGACGCGTTTGCCGCGCGGCGCCGTTCGATGGCTGGTCCCGTAGGATGCGGGCTGTGCGGCCTTGAAAGTCTCGATCAGGCTTGTCGCTCCGTACCCGTCCTTCCACGTGGAGCGCTGTGCCTTTCCTTTGACGATCTCAACACCGCGACCCGCGCTTTGCGCGCGTTTCAACCGATGCATGACCGGACCCGCGCTGTGCATTGCGCCGGGTTTCTCCGGCCGGGTGAGGGTGTGGTGTTGGCGCGCGAAGATGTGGGCCGACATAACGCTCTTGATAAGCTCATTGGCGCGCTCGTTCGTCAGGGCATTGATCCCGCCTCGGGCGCCTTGGTCGTCACCTCACGGATTTCCGTAGAGCTTGTGCAAAAGAGCGCGATTGCGGGGTGCCCAGCGCTGATTGCGGTTTCGGCCCCGACGGCCTATGCCGTGGAGGTGGCGGAAACGGCGGGTGTCACGCTCGCAGCGTTTTGCCGGGGCGATGGCTTTGAGGT
>JBCDJA010000222.1:0-4790 GCA_038748465.1 Pseudomonadota bacterium | reverse complement strand
TGCCACCGCCGCCCGACGGGCCTTGTCCCCAAGGTCCGCGACCGCCGCCTTGACCACCACCGCCAGCTTGATCGTTCCAGGGCATTACGCGTTCGTCTTTCTGTAAATGGAAGCGGCCGGAAGCGGCCTTCTTCGTTAATTAGCGATAAACCTTAAGATTGGATTACGGCGGGTTTTGGGGGTTCGCCCACCCTTACCGCCTGCAAGCTTACCTCAAGTTTTGGAAAGTTCATCCACCTCAGGTGGCTTGCGCCCAAGGTTTTTCAAGTTGGTGCGCGGTCTCTGGGCGCACTTGGCTCAGCCTGCCTCCTGCGCCAACGCTTGGGGCGCTGCAGGGCCAATCCGCTCAAGCAAAATAAACGAGAAGGGATAGTCGTCGTCAGGCCCCGGCTCGTGGGCATGGCAGGTCACCTGACGCCATTCCGCCTCATCCCACTCAGGCATAAAGGTGTCTCCGTCAGGTTCGGCATCGACGAGGGTCAGGTAGATCCGATGAGCGCGGGGCAGCGCTTGTGCGTAAAGACTGGCCCCGCCGATCACCAGAACCTCATCGGCCGCAAGGGGCCTGGCAGCCAACGCCGCCTCTTGTAAGCCGGCCTCAAAATCGGCGACCTGCAACGCCTCAGAGGCAAATTCAAGAGCAGTGGACCCGACCACAATGTTCTGGCGCCCTGGCAAGACGCGCCCGATTGACTGGAAAGTCTTCCGACCCATGACAACTGGCTTGCCCCATGTCACACGCCGAAAGTGCCGAAGATCGGTCTTGAGGCGCCAGGGCAGATCGCCGTCTCGACCGATCACACGGTTTTTCGCCATCGCGACGATGAGGCCAATCCGGGGCGTCACGGCCGGCTCCCCCACAGCACTGTCTTGGGATTAGACGGCAACAGGGGCCTTGATGGCAGGATGGGGGTCATAGCCGGAAACGGTAATGTCATCATAGGTGAAGTCGAACAGGTTTCGGCAGTCTGGGTTGAGTTCAAGCCGCGGCGGTGGCAAGGGCCGGCGCGCCAATTGCTGCCGCGCCTGGTCGAAGTGGTTGACGTAAAGATGGGTGTCGCCAAACGTGTGGACAAAGTCGCCCACCTCCAACTCGCACACATGCGCAATCATGTGGGTCAGCAGCGCGTAGGATGCAATGTTGAAGGGAACCCCCAAGAACAAATCCGCGCTGCGCTGGTAGAGCTGGCAGGACAGGCGCCCATCCGCAACATAAAATTGAAACAGGCAATGGCAGGGCGCGAGCGCCATGTGCGGCAGGTCGGCGACGTTCCAGGCACTCACCACAAGACGCCGCGATCCTGGATCGGACCGGATGAGCTCAAGGACTTCTTTTATCTGGTCAATCGTCTCGCCGTCCCGGCCCGGCCAAGAGCGCCACTGGGCTCCATAAACCGGGCCCAGCTCCCCCTCCTCGTCAGCCCATTCGTCCCAAATGCTGACATTATTCGCCTTAAGATACGCAATGTTGGTCTCCCCGCGCAGGAACCAGAGCAACTCATGCACAACCGACTTAAGATGGACGCGTTTGGTGGTGACGAGTGGAAAACCCTCGCTAAGGTTGAATCGCAATTGCCTGCCAAACACGCTGCGTGTGCCGGTGCCCGTTCGGTCCGGACGATCCGTGCCGTGATCGAAAACTTCTTGCACCAGATCGAGATAAGCCTTCATGCTTGGTCCAATCAAATAAGACGTCGGGGATGGCGTGCTGCCTTCGGGTGGCTGAGGTTGGAAGTCCGGCCTGGCTTAGAACAAGACCACCCACAATGCCCAACCCCGGTCGGAGGAAACCGCCCCATTGTGGAGGCTGCCAGTGGCTATTGGACTATTCAGTGACACCGATTCGCCTCCCTCGTTCGAGGGCCGGTTCCGTTGGGCAACCTTCTTTCTACCGTTAGTGGTTATTGGGATCGCCCAGGGCACGGTCTTGTCACTCATCGCCTCTACCCAGGAGCGGTTGACACCAGTAAATGGCACGCTGATCGTTTGCCTGCTGACGGTCAGTCTGTCGCTACAATTGCTCGGTGGCCCCGGTCAATGGCGCCGGGCGGCCAGCCTTGCCCTGCCATTTGTCGGCGTCATCGGCTCGGTTACTTTCTATCGCTTGGTCTCCCTTGGCGAGTGGCAAATCACCGGTGAGGGGCAATTCTTTTTGACAATCTTTTGGTTCCTGCTGGCTGGGCCGATCGTATGGCTGGTGCTCATGACCTTCGCCCAGGCGTGGTTGCAGCGCGACGGCTTGGCAAGCAGCTTTTCTGAACGCTTTGACCACTTCGCGTGGACGACGCTTCCCCTTGTGGCCTTCGCGATCGGCTTTGCAGCCCTTGCGATGTTGGCGGTGATGGGCGCTGGCATGCTGCTCTCTCGCCTCGATATGCCGGGATTGCTCGGCGCTGTGAGCACGCCTTCGGTGTTTCTCGCCCTCGCCTTTGGCTTTTATGGGGCGGCCGTTGCCCTCTTGCGCGACTATGGAGGTTTGTTCGATCGGCTGTCGATCGGGGTGCGGCTCGCCTGTCGAGGCCTGATGGTGGTGTATTGCTTCTTTGCGGTGCTGTTTTTGGGCTCCATCCCCTTCAATGGTCTTGTCGCCGTGTCAGGGGGCCAATCCACCGCGCTCGTGCTGCTGCTGCTTGGGTTTGCCGGCGTTCTCCTCTTTAACGGGGCATATCGCCACCGCGGGCAGGAAGACCCCTCGGCGCTCTGGAAGGCCTGCGGCCTTGTCACTGTGTTGGCGATCCCTGCTTATGCGCTGATCGGCATTCTGGCGGTGTGGCTGCGGGTGCACCAATACGGGCTGACGCCTGAGCGCTTCACGATGTTTGTCTGTCTGGCACTTCTCACGGTGGCGGGCCTTGTCTATCTCGGCTCGCTAATCTGGCACGCCCTGCCGTTCCGGACTGGCTCTTGGATGGCCGGGATCAATGCGGTCAACCCAAGCCTTGCGATGACAATCGCCATCGTGCTGTTGATGATGCAGACCGCCCTGCTCGACCCGGTCGCCTGGACATCCAAAAACCAATACGACCGGATTGAAACGGGCCGCGCCTCGGCGGACGCGTTCGATTACGGCTATCTCTATTTTCGTCTCGGCGAACACGGGCGCGCAGCGTTTCAAAAGCTTGAGCGCCTTGAGACGCACCCACAATGGCAGACGATCCGCCGAGAAGTGGACCAAACCCGGCGTTTTACAACTTACAAAGCCTACCGCCAGGGCCGCCTTTAGGGCCACGCCTGCCGGCGTCTTAGCGCCACAGCCCCGCCACGGGCGCGGTGGTGCCTCGCCGCGGGGCGGTGCCCCGGCGCAGCTTTCGTTGCGTGGGCTTTAAATTAACCCCGCGCATGCTTATACTTAGAGTGCTCGCAAGAGCTATGGCGATAAACGAGCACGGAATAAGCGGTTCGGACCCGGGGGCGGTACCCGGCGCCTCCACCAACTTTTTCGGCCCGTCCCCGTGGCGCGATTGGAACGCGTCCTCGGTATACGGGCTGTCCAGCTTGGGGGCGAAACAGGATCGACGGACGTGTAAAGGTGTATCTTTCGCCCGGCATGGTATCCGCCGTTATCGGGCCTCTTCTACAAGTGCCAATGATAACGATTTGGCCATGGCTGCCTAACTAGGCATCCGGGGTTCGGGAGGCACCTGGCAACAGAAGCCTCCCACTTATTTTCCGGAATTGACTTCTTGGATGGGTTGGGCCAGGCAAGGGCTGGGCGGCGAGGTCATCCTCGGCCCTGCCCGGGAGATCAAACACGATGGCCGAAGGCTCCATTCCCTACGATTCGCTGGTTCGCACCGCACTACTGTCGATGATCCGTGGCGTGATGAAAGACGCTGAAGACCATGGCTTCCCCGGCGATCACCACTTTTACATCGCCTTCGACACAAGCCATCCGGGCGTGGAAATGGCGGCCTTTCTCAAGGCTCAATATCCCGAGGAGATGGTTATTGTCCTCCAGCATCGGTTCTGGAACCTGACCGTGGGGGAAGACCATTTCAGTGTGGAACTCACCTTTTCAGGCGTTCGGCAAATGCTGCTGGTGCCGTTTGATGCGATAAACACCTTTTCCGATCCGAGCGTCAATTTTGGCCTCAGCTTAAAATTCGTCGAGGACGAGGGCGCGCCGCACGCCAATGAGAGCGATTGGACCGACAGCGGGCTTGCAAGCCTCGTCCCTGCGGTTTTGGCTCCCGATGATGGGGTCCAAAACGATGCTGATGGCGCAGACAAGCACCCAGACCCCGCGCCTAAGGAGGCCAAGGCCGATGCCGCACCGCCTGACGATGAGGCGGACGGGGAGACCAAAACCACGGGCGAGGTCGTGAGCCTCGATGCGTTCCGCAAACGGTAGAAACCGCCCCTCGCGCGCCAACGACCAGCCGCTTCACCCCGCCGATCGACCGATTGAAAACCACTCCTTTGGGGCGCATTATCGCCCCGTTCCCTCTTGCCAATTAAGGGCCTTGCCATGTCGACACAACGTACAGAAACCGATTCCTTTGGGCCGATCGACGTTCCGGCCGATAAATATTGGGGCGCCCAAACCCAACGCTCCCTGAAGAATTTTAAGATCGGCACCGAGAAAATGCCGGTACCGATGATCCGTGCTCTTGGCATCGTCAAGCGTTGCGCAGCGCTCGCCAACGCAAAATTGGGTAATTTGGACGAAGCGATTGCAAAAGCCATTGCCGAAGCCGCGCAAGAGGTTATCGACGGGAAACTCAACGATCATTTCCCTCTCGTGGTTTGGCAAACCGGCTCTGGCACCCAATCCAACATGAATGCCAATG
>JBCDJA010000221.1:0-4809 GCA_038748465.1 Pseudomonadota bacterium | reverse complement strand
CCGCGAGTTGCCCCCTTTCGGCAATTTCGTGAGACCCTCCGCGACGATTTGGACGACCATCATAAACTGTAGCCTGGTCGACAGCCGCGGCGCGGCACTTATCTCAAGGTCATGGCAAGTACACCTACCCTCCCTTTCACGGTCTATTTCGACGGGGCCTGTCCCCTGTGCCGGAAAGAGATCGCCTTTTATCAGCGCCGGCGCGGGGCTGACGCCATTCGCTGGGTCGATGTGTCGACCTCCGAGCCGGATGCCGGGCTGAGCCAGTGCGAGGCGCTGGCGCGGTTTCATGTGCGAGACACCGATGGGGCGTTGGCGTCCGGCGGGGCAGCCTTCGCGGCCTTGTGGCGTCAGATGCCAGCCTTTCGCCTTGTGGGATACGCCTTCAAGCCGAAAGCCATGGTGTGGATCCTTGAAGGAGCCTATCGCGCCTTCCTGCCCCTGCGCCCCCATCTTCAGCGGTTTGCCGGTGGCAAGGGCGCCTGCGCGTCCGAAACGGATTGCGCCCAGCGTTAAACACCGGGCGCAGCTCCTGCTCAATTTGCGGTCTTAGCGAATGGCGACGGTTTCCGTCACCACACCCGGCACCGCATCCCGGCGAAGCCAGGTCAGTGCGAGGCTTGCAAGGAAGACCCCAACAGCCATCCCGAAGAGCAAGCCACCGTCAGATGCGACCCCGAGCTCAGCGGCAATCGGCTCATCGCCCACCACAACGCCGAGGGGCGAGAAGAGGTGGAAGACGATCGCGCCGGAGATGATGCCAAGGGCGAGCACGGATCCGGCGAGACCGGCAAGCCGGAACCGCGGCAGCAAGCCAGCGATCAGCAGGGCCGAGGCGACAAGCTCAGCCGAGCCGATCACATGGGCTGAAAAGATCCCGCCTGGGTTGAACAGCCCGCTCACGCCCACGGTATCGCTCGCCCATTGATCGAGGGTCGAGAAGATGACGACCGTTTCGGGCGCACCGGCGAATTTGAAGAACAGCGATTGGATGAAAACGAAGGCGATATAGACTGTTAGAACGATGGGTACATAGCGTGTCATGGGTTGATCTCCCCTCGATATGGCGGCCTTACCGCCGGTCTGTCCTTGGGCGCCCCTTGGCGGTGCATCGGCCATCTCAGCGCCCACAGGATACGTGGCGAGAGACCGCTCACGCTACCAATCAAGGCCCATCACGAAGCGGAGACCGGGCCGTGCACAGCGCGTGAAGGTACCTCTGCGCTGCCCCGCTGGATAGGAGTTTCCCAATGCCGATGATTTCCCGCAGTGAAAGCTGTCTTGTGGTCATCGACCTGCAGGCCAAGTTGATGCCGGCCATCGAGGGCGCCGAGACCGTGATCGCCAATGCCGGCCGCCTCCTTAAGGGCGCGCACCTTTTTGGCGTCCCAACCCTCGCGACGGAACAAAACCCCGCCCGTCTCGGGTCCACGGTCGACGGCGTTGAGCTGGGCGCGACGCCGGTCCTTGCCAAAATGCACTTCGATGCCACGGCCGACGAGGCGGTGCGCGAGGCACTGTGGCTTGAACGCACGCTCCTCCTCACCGGCTGCGAGGCCCATGTCTGCGTACTGCAAACGGCCCTTGGCCTTGCCGATCTCGGGGCCCGGGTCGTGGTGGTGGAAGACGCGGTGGGCTCGCGTGCGCCGGCCAACAAAGCCGCCGCCCTGGCGCGCCTCAGGGCCGATGGGATCGAGATCGCGACCACGGAGATGGTGCTTTTCGAGTGGGCCGAGAGCGCCGAGGACCCTGCCTTTAAATCCCTCTTGTCGCTCGTGAAGTGAAGCTGCCGCTCGAGACGTGAAGCACTTCACATCGGCCAAGCCGGCCCCCGCCTACGGTCTTTCCAACACAGCGCACCCCGCGCCGCGCCGGAAAGGACAAGACCGATGCCCGCAACGACCTACAACCAAGACCTTGAAAACGCCGTCACCGCCGTCATGGAAAACTTTCCGCAAGGTGATGATTTCGTCTCAGAGAGCTTCCTAGGGCGTCTTCACGGCGACAATGCCTGGGATCTTGAGGCCTATTCCCGTCTCGATGGGGCGCTTACCTTCCTTACCGATCATTTCGCCGGCGCCGATGTGCCCCGCGAGGTTGCCTGGCCGGTGGTGCGGATCTTCTCCCACGCCATGACGCTCATCGCAGCTCATTTCAATGCGGCCGACACCTACCGGATCAAGGCCGACAGCGACACGCTGTTCGATCTGCGCTGCCGCTTTCAGTCCGTCATCGAAGGCTTGTTTGAAGGCCGGGCCCGCGCCGCCTGACGCCCTCTCTCCTCCTTGGTTTCCTTGGTTTCCTCACTTTCCTCCTCCCCTCCCACCTTGCCCCGGCTTCGGCCGGGGCTTTTTTTTGGGTCGGGGACGCGGCACGCCTCGCCCATTTCAGGTGCGCCCATTTAGCTTGGCCCCTCATCCGGCCACGCTGAGGCGTGCCCACCCACTCCCCAAGGTGCATTTTTGTTTTCGACGGGAGGACCATCAAGCCAACTTTGGATGCAGGCTTGATCCGCAAGCAATCTTATCAAAGCTCGTTTGCACCCTCCCGTCGGGCACCCGCTTGTCGGGCGAAAGCTGACCGCTAACAAAAAGGGAGAGGGTTGATCCGTACCACGCCTTTGACGTTCCCTCTCCCCAAGGTGCATTTTTGTTTTCGACGGGAGGACCATCAAGCCAGCTTTGGATGCAGGCTTGATCCGCAAGCAGTCTTGTCAAAGCTCGTTTGCACCCTCCCGTCGGGCACCCGCTTGTCGGGCGAAAGCTGACCGCAACAATGAAGGGGAGAGGGTTGATCCGTACCACGCCTTTAATGTCCCCTCTCAAAAGGGGAGAAGGGATAGCCGCGCGTAGCAAGAAAGCGGGAGAGGGTTTAGGGGCGTGGAATGCGCTTCAAAAATAGCGGGTGAGGCGGAGCACCAGGTGGCTGTCGTCCTGGCTGAAGGTCAGCGGATCGTTTGCATCATCGCCCACATTGGAAAAGAAGCGGCCCTCAACCTCACCGGTCCAATTATCGCCAAAGCGGCGCTCGGCCTCGATGAGAGACGATGTGGTGCCATCTTCCGCGTCGACAATGCCGCCAACAAGGATCGACGTGTCCTGCACATCGTTCAGCGCCAAGCGCGCTCCGATGAAGACATCTTCATCGAAGGGCGTAATCGGCGCCTCGGCCGGATCCCGCCCATCGTGATGATACTCAAGCAGCACCCCGAGGTCGGCACCCGTCTCGGTGATGCCAAAGAAGGTGTATTCAAACCCGCCGGTCACCGCGCCGAAGGTCTCGCCCTGCCCTTCGCGGACAATGCCCTCAAACTTCCACAGCCAAGGTCCTGTTGTATACTGAACATCGAGCCCGCCCTGGGTGATCACATCATAGATCGGGAAAAATTGCTGCTTTGTGGGATTAAACCCCAGCCGCGGCTCGCGTGAGGTGCCGTGAAAGGCCGAGACGCCCACATCGAAATCGCCAAACACGTTGGAATAGCGCAGCGCCCCGTCAATGCGGCGCTCTTCGTCAGCGCTTTCGTATTGGGCTTGGTCTTTGTCCACAGTAAAGGGCCCGCGCAGCCGGCCCCGCTCGCCGGGGAACGTCCGCTCACGGAAGCCGGGCAGCACCCAGGCACGCAGCGTGCCCCAATTGCGGATGGTGGTGATCTCCACCATCGGCTGGCCGAGCTTGTCCTCCTCGTCGATGTCCTCCACCGCGTCCGTCTGATTGATGATGTCCACCAGATGCCGGCTTTCCGTGACGCCCCAAAACACCTTCCCGAGGCCGGCCCGCACTTCCCACGCATCGCCGATCCATCGCAGATACCCCTCGCGCAGATCCACATGGGAGCGGTCATCATCCTCCGCATCGAGCCGCGCCCAGGGGATCAAGATCGCCTCCCACGCCCGGTCTTCGCTCTCCCATTCGATCTCGGCCTCAAACACGCCGGAAAGCTGCAGGTCGGTCAGTTGCCCCTCATAGCGGGGCTGCTCGAAGAAAAGCCGCGGCTCCAGGCTCACCTCGGCGGAAAAGTCCCACTCGCCAGCCATCACCGCACCCGCGCCCAGCAAGAGCGCAGCGGCCGCGCCGCCGGCAGTGCCGATCCATCGCTCGAATTCCCGTCCCATGCCCGCGTCCCCTCGCGTTCCATCCGATTGCTTGCCAGACGGCGGTACCTTGTTCGGCGCGTCTTGCCTAGTGACAGCCGACGCCAAGCGGCCGGCAAAGTAAGGCGCTTTAACGATCTTTGTGAACGGCCTTGCAAGGTCTGGCCACCATTCTGAGCGCACCACAAGGGCAGGGAGAGGTTTATGACGGGCCGATTTGTTCGTGGCCAATTTGGCGTGGTTGCCGCGGCTCTGGCCCTCGGGCTTGGGGGGTGCAGCACATCGGGCACCTTCACGATCCATCAGATCGCCGGCACGAGCGAGCCGCAGCACCGGGTTGTGATGCGCATCGAAAGCAAGGAGACCACCTGGCAGGTCATCTCGCAGGAGGGATTTGACACCCACGATGCGTGCGAGGCTGAAATGGATGCGGTGCATGCGAAAACAATCCGTAGCACCCGGTTTGCGAGGGCGCGGGAGCGGTCGAGCTATCATTGCAGCTGGTTAAAAACGACGCCCAGCGTCGAGGTCGTCCGATGACACAGCCGTTGCGGGCTCAGTCTTTTAGGTCCCAGTCTCTTAGGCCCTAGTCTCTTGGGCCCCAGTCTCTTAGGCCCTCGTCTTTTAGGCTCTAGCGCCGCGTGAGGGTAACCCGGTCTCCGTCGACGGTGCCGTATTTGCGAAAGAGTGCGAGGGTGTCGGGCGAGTACCAGCT
>JBCDJA010000220.1:0-4810 GCA_038748465.1 Pseudomonadota bacterium | reverse complement strand
GTTGGTGCGGATGACGGCCGACCATTGGTCATAGGTCATCTTGTGCATCACCCCATCGCGGGTAATGCCGGCATTGTTGACCAGCACATCGATGGGTCCGACTTCCTTGGCGACGGTCGCAATGCCGTCTGCACAGGCCGCGTTGTCACCCACATCCCACTTGTAGCAGGTAATGCCCAACGCATCGGCGCACGCCTTGGCGGCCTCCTCGTTGCCGGCATAATTTGCAACAACGGTGAACCCGTCGTTCTTCAAGCCCTCGCAGATCGCCCGGCCGATGCCACGCGTTCCTCCCGTTACGAGCGCGACTTTTGTCATTCTTCGTCCTTTCCGCTGGTTGTTGCTAGGCCGCGGGGCGCCTTGCCCCGGAGCCAAATTGCGCGCCCCCAGGCCCCTTAAGCCTGGGGAGCGTAAGGGGTCATCAGTCCCGGGCGACGCAAAGGGCGATGCCCATGCCCCCGCCAATGCACAAGGTGGCGAGCCCTTTCTTTGCATCGCGGCGCTGCATTTCATGGAGCAAGGTGACCAGGATGCGATTGCCGGAGGCCCCGATCGGGTGGCCGATGGCGATGGCCCCGCCATTGACATTGACCTTATCCGTATCCCAACCGAGGTCCTTGTTGACGGCGCAGGACTGGGCCGCGAAGGCCTCGTTGGCTTCCACGAGGTCGAGATCGTCGGGCGACCAGCCGGCCTTCTCAAGCGCCTTGCGGCTTGCGGGGATGGGGCCTGAGCCCATCACCGAGGGGTCGACGCCGGCTTGTGCCCAGGACACGATCCGCGCCAAGGGCGCGACGCCCCGTTTGTCGGCCTCGGCCGCCGACATCAGCACCACGGCAGAGGCTCCGTCATTGATACCGCTGGCATTTGCTGCCGTTACGGTGCCGCCATCGCGCTGAAAGGCCGGGCGCAGGCCGCTCATGGCGTCCAGGGTCGCGCCATGGCGGATGAATTCGTCGGCCTCGAACACGGTCTCGCCCTTGCGGTGCTTGATCGTGACCGGGACGATCTCGTCCTTGAATTTGCCGGCCTTTTGCGCCGCCTCGGCTTTGTTTTGGGAGGCGACAGCAAAGGTGTCTTGGTCCTCCCGGGTGATCTGCCATTTGGCGGCAACATTCTCTGCGGTTTGCCCCATGTGATAGCCGTTGAAGGCATCCCAAAGGCCGTCCTTGATCATGCTGTCGACAAGCTCGGTATTGCCCATCTTGGTGCCGCCGCGAAGGTGCGAGACGTGGGGCGACAGGGACATATTTTCTTGCCCACCGGCGACGACGATGCCGCTGTCGCCGTTGAGGATCGCCTGGGTGCCGAGGGCCACCGAGCGCAGCCCGGAGCCGCACACCATGTTGACGATCCAGGAGGGTGCCTCATTAGGCACGCCAGCATTAATCGAGGCCTGACGCGCTGGGTTTTGGCCTTGGCCTGCCGCAAGCACCTGGCCCATGATCACCTCGGAAACCTCGGCCGGGTCGACCTTGGCCCGGCTTAGGGCTTCTTTGATCGCAATGGTGCCGAGATCGTGGGCGGGAACACTTGCAAGGGAGCCGTTGAAATTGCCGATGGGGGTGCGGGCAGCGGCGGTGATAACCACTTCGGTCATGGTTTCCTCCAGGGGGTTTGCCGAATGTTGAGCCCAGGCGTTAAAGCGCAATGGGATGCGAAGTCCAAGGGCAGCGTGACGCCAGCCGCCCTCATGCTGGGAAAAACCTTAACGCCATCTGCAGCCCGTCACACCCCGACAAAGGCGGCATAAGAAAGCCTGACCCTGAGGCCCAACGACGCTGCCGGAAACCTTCTGTCAGCAATTTGCTGCACCTTATGCTGCGCAGCATTTTTTGCGGCAATGGCGCACAAGCCATGCGGAAGACGCGTGCACCCGCAGCAAAAAAGGCCTATATATCAAGGCAGAGGGCCGAAAGAACGAACACAAGATGGGCGGCAGACGCCAAGCACGGCCGCGGTCACGAGGAAGCAAAACCATGACAGTGCATGAGACCAAGCCCAGGAAAAAACAGGCCGACGGGCCGATCACCATCAAAAAATACGCAAACCGCCGGCTCTACAACACGGCGACCAGCTCCTACGTCACCCTCGATCATCTGTGCGAGATGGTGAAAAGCGGCGAGGATTTTTTGGTGTTCGATGCCAAGAGCGGCGAGGACATCACCCGTTCGGTCCTAACGCAGATCATTTTCGAGGAAGAGGGTAAGGGCCAAAACCTTCTGCCCATCCAATTCCTCCGACAGCTCATTCGGTTTTACGGCGACAGCATGCAGGCCTTCGTGCCGAGCTATCTGGAAATGAGCATGGAGAGCTTCTCGCGCAATCAGGAGGAAATCCGCTCGCGGATGCACGATGCCTTTGGCGGCGGGACCCAAGCGCTTAAGGATTTTGACGACATGGTTCGGCAAAATCTGAGCCTTTTCCAAAACGCCTTTCGCATGTTCACCCCCTTTGTACCGCCCATCACCCCGGGCACCGGAAGCTCGGCCGAGCCCCCTCGCGCCGGCGAAGCGGGCGACGCGCCGGAGGGTGAAAAATCCGCCGAGGAGATTGTGGAGCTGAAATCTCAGCTCGCGCAAATGCAGGAAGAGATCAAACGTCTGGCCGCCCAACAGGGCAGCAAAGACCCGATCGATTGATCGGCCGACGAGCAACAGCCGGCGGCATTTACGTTGGTGTGAGCGGCAGCCCGGACCGGGGTGTTAACGACGCTGGGACCAAATCGGCTTCAGCGTCGGCTTGCTGAAATAAAATCCCTGCAAATAATCGACGCCATAGCTCTGCAGCAATTCAATTTCCTCCGGGCGGTCCACCCATTCGGCCACGGTCTTGATCCCGAGATTACGCGCCAGATCGATGAGCGCCCGCACAAAGTGCTGATTGTCCGGGTTGCT
Source organism: Pseudomonadota bacterium (assembly GCA_038748465.1). Taxonomy (GTDB): domain Bacteria; phylum Pseudomonadota; class Alphaproteobacteria; order M2410; family M2410; genus JBCDJA01. The sequence goes on along the minus strand of JBCDJA010000220.1, from coordinate 1,913 downwards.
ATCGAGATTGCTGATGAACATCCCGTCGAGCTTCACCATGGTCACATCAAGGGACCGCAAATTCTTAAACGAGGTGTAGCCGGCGCCGAAATCGTCGATGGCGATGAGGCACCCAAGCTCGCGCAAGGAGCGCACGAACCGCGCCGAGGCGGCGAGATCGCCAAGCGCCATGGTTTCGGTAATTTCCACGATAAGCCGTGGGCAGATCGCCTGGTTGTCGCGCAAAAAGCCGATCATGTAATCGGCCCAGCTGGGGTCGGTCGCCGTCATCGCCGAGACATTCATGCTCAGCTGCAAGCTGCCATATTGGTGCAATTCGGTGACGACAAGCTCCAGGGTGCGCCGGTCAAGCAGACGGATCATGCCGAGCTGTTCGGCAGCGGGAATAAATTCGCCGGCCGCGGCCACATGCCCGTCCCGGTGCACAAGGCGGATCAGCGCTTCATGGAAGACCGGCTCAAAACCGCCGGCGGCCACGATGGTCTGATACGCCAGATGCAACCGCTTTTCGTTCAGCGCCGCGACGATGTTATCGGCAATGGCGATGTTGCGTTGGCGTTCTGAATAGGTGTCTTCGCTGGAGGCGGCTTTTTGAAAGCAGCCCCGTCCCTGGTGTTTTGCCTCGGTCAAAGCGTGCTCGGCGCAGGCCACGGCCTCGTTTTTGGATCGCGCGCCGGAGGGCAGGCAAACGGCCCCGATGGAAACCGTCGCGGAGACCGGCCCGGCCTTGGTGCGGATCACAGATCGGCCCACGGTCGTCAGAAAGTGGTTGCACATTTCATCGACCTGCACGGCGCAGACGTCTCGCAGGACGAGCCCGAATTTGTTGCCGGCAACCCGGCCCACGCTGTCCTCGGGCTTAAGTTGCGCGCGCAGGCGCTGGCCCACCGAGATGATCACCTCATCGGCGACCTCAAACCCGTAGCTCGAATTCACCACCGCAAGATCGTCGATGCCGACGACAAGGAACAACGCCTCACACCCATCGCCTTGCGCTGCTTCGATGGTCTCACCCAGCACCTCCAAGAGGCGCGCGCGATTATAAAGGCCGGTCAGTTCATCGTAATTGGCGAGGAAGGTTAGATACTCCTCCCGCCGTTTGCGCTCGGTCACGAGCTTCCAACTCCCGACCATCGACACCAGGTTCCCGGCTTCATCGATGAGGGCTTGGCCCGTATCCTCGACCCAGATCATCTCGCCGGTCGGCAGCATGATCCGGTAATCTGCGGCATAAGCCCCGCCGCCTTCCTTGAGGGCCTCGCGCACCGTGTCCGGACACTCACCGGCGTCCCGGTCGATCAGCGCGTCAAGCGCCCCATCGGAGGCAATCGGCTCAAGCCCAAGGGCCTCGAAAAACGCCCCCGCTGTTTCCGCCCAAACGAATGCGCCATCGCTCGCCCGCCATTCATAGACGGCGACGCCGGAGGCAGAGAGGGCGACCCGCTCGCGTTCCCGATCGCTGAGGTCACTCAGGTCGTTTAAAACGGCAGGTGCGGCCAGGCGGTTTGCAAAAGTGCTGGACATCGATCGTTCGGCTCAAATTGGAACACCTCAACGGCGACCAGGGACGAGATTAGGGGGGAGGCGTTAATTTTCGCCGAACTTGCCCCGCTCAATCACCTGGATCAGAGCCAAGAAACATGGTTTCAGAAGGCGCGTGGTTGGGGCCGCGGGAGAGATTGGTGAGCCCTGCGCTCTGGCATCGGCCTTGCTGGCTTATCGGTCTCGTGCAGGGGAGAAACACGATGGCACTCGCATTGACCCACAAGGTCCCATTCGATGGACGGACCAGAGACCGGCGTCAAAACCGCAACGCGTCTCTTTGGCGGGGGCCGGAGCGCCGAGGCCGCGCGGCGCGGCGGCTCAACGCGGCACGGATCGATGCGCTGCCCCTCGAGACCGGTTTTGCCACC
>JBCDJA010000219.1:0-4866 GCA_038748465.1 Pseudomonadota bacterium | reverse complement strand
GTTCTCGCGCCGCCAAAGCGCAAGCCCGATGGCAAAGCCTGCGACAAGAATTGGCATGAGGCCGATATTCACAAAGCGGACGATGCCCTCTAGCGCTTCGATATCAGAGCGCAGCTCGCGCTGCACGGCGCGCAACTGAAGCCGGGTGTCGGCAATTTCGGACCGGAACTGATCGATAGCCACCCGCTGCTGAGCCGATAGGGTGGGCTCGGCCGATTGTCCCTGGGCCTCGCTGGGCCCCTGCTGGCCTTGGATTTGACGCAACTGCAATTGCAAATCGGACAACCGGGTTTGGAGGCGGTCTTCTCGATCCTGAAACTCACGCTCGGCTTGGAGCCGCAACGCGTCGACAACCGTGAAGGGACGCTCGGTCCTGTCGCGCGCCCGCAAGGTAATCAGATCGGTGGAGCCGGAGAGGCTGTCGACGGCGCCGACCACAAAGCTTCCATTATCCGCCGTCGGCACCAGCACCCGCTCGCCCAACAGCTCCCTGATCTCAACCCAAAATTTGTCATCAAGAAGGTCGGTATCGGCAATGACGATGACGGCCCCATCGCTAACGCTCTCGGCCAGATGGGTGGGTTGTGTCTCCTCGGCGACCTGTTGCCGATCCTGGTCCGGGGCCAGGTCAGGGTCTGGAATTTCGTCCTCCAGGTCCGTGCCCGCGGCGTCATCCTCGGCCGGCGGCGGAGGCCCATCGGGAAATGCCGATGTGATCGGCCCTGTGATCCGCGCTGCAAAGGTGTAGGTGTCCGTGTCCGGACCGAAAGACCGGCTCAATTGCTCAGGCGAGGTCTCGATCTGAAGTTCGGCCACGGAGATGAGGCCGGACCCGTCCTCGGTCGAGGTCACCAGGGGCTCAAAGCTTGTGCTCGCCCCGTCGACGGGCTTGAGCGCGCCCGGCGTTGCAAACTGAATGCGCTGCAAGTCCGAGGTAAGGGGCGTTGTGCGGTTCAGGGCATCGAACTGGGCGCCGAGCCAAACCACATACCGGAACTGGCGCCCCTCCTGGTTTGCCACTGTCATCGCCTGCAACAGATCGCCGACGACGCTTTGCCCCTCATCGACAAATTCAACCCCCCAAGCCCGCAAGAGGGGGCCAAGACTGTCTGCGGAGCTGAGCACGGCCCCCGGCTGGGGCTGGCCGTTCGGCAAAGGCGTTTGCCCAATTTCACTGAACGGATCAAGCAGCGCGAGCACGCGGCCCCCCCGCAGGACAAACTGGTCGATGGCGTAAAGCGTGGCCTCGGACAGGGGCCGGGGGTGGGCAAGCACCAGGACCTTGATGTCACCCGGAACCGCGTCAAAGTCTTGTTCCAGGAACTCGATGTCATACAGGTCCAAAAGCTGGGCGTAGATCGCATACGGATCGGACTGGCCCTGCATGGCGGCCATCACGCCGCCGGGCCCGGTGTCAAGCGGCAGATTGGTCACCATGCCGACCTTCAGCTCCTCAAGGGTGTTGAGCCGATAGATCATGGAGGTGAGGTCGTATTCGAGGAAGGTCTCCCGCTCGAGCGCGAAGAACGGAATGGTTTCAAGCCCGTCGATCGTGTTCGACCCGATGAGCCCGAGATAGAGCTGATCGTCGGAATTGGGGAGGCGAAACCCTTGGACCCCAAGGGCCTGAGCATCATCCTCCTCCGGGCTGAAGGGCTCTGGGTCGATCACCTCCAGGATGAGCTTCCCGTCGGCCCGATCGGCATATTGCTCCAGGGTTTCGCGGATGCGCTCCCCATAAAGCCGAATGGGCGGGAAGCCTTGGGCAAGCTTTTCTGAGTAGTAGAGCCGAAACGTGATCGGCTCTTCGATGCTCGCCAGGGTACGGAGCGTCCCCTCGTTCAGGGTGAAAAGCTGATTTTCCGTTAGGTCAACCCGCGCGCCCTTTAGCACTGTCGCACTGAACGTCACAATCGACACAAAGAGGATGGCAAGCAAAATCAGGGCAGAAATCGCAAAGCTTGCCGGCGAAAGACGTGCGGCCCCGCGGACCGGTTTTGAGCTCGGCTCTGTCATGGCTCAGCCTTGCCTCCGATAATCGATGAGGACGGCCGTCGCCGAGAGCCAAACGAAAATTAATGTCGCAAAAAACAAGATATCCCGTAGGCGGATAACCCCATCCATAATCGAGGTGAAGTGGGCCAAAAAGCTGAGACCGGCAATCGCTTGGACAAAACCCGACGGCGCGTAGCCGGAAAAAAAATCGAGCACGAGGGGCAGCCCGGCTGCGAGAAACAGGAAGCACACCGTGACCGATACAACAAAGGCGATGACCTGGTTTGAGGTGACGGCGGACAAACACGAACCGATGGCGAGATACGCGCCGGCCATCAACAACGACCCGACATAGCTTGCGAATATGACCCCATTGTCCGGGTCGCCGAGATAATTGACGGTAATCCAAATCGGAAAGGTGAGCGCCAGCGCAACCCCTGCAAAAATCCAGGCCCCGAGGAACTTTCCAAGCACCATGGACCACACCGGGATCGGCAGGGACATCAGCACCTCAAGCGTGCCGGTCTTGCGCTCCTCCGCCCACAGCCGCATCGAGATCGCCGGCACGAGGAACAAATAGAGCCACGGATGCCAATTGAAGAACGGGCGCAAATCCGCCTGCCCACTCTCGAAAAACCCTCCGAGATTGAAGGTAAAGACGCCGGTGGCGAACAAGAAGATGACGATAAAAACGTAGGACTGGGGGGTCGCGAAATACCCGGCCAGCTCTCGTTTTAAGATGGCGGTCATTTCTCTCATGAGGCGGCAGCCTTGCTTTGGTCCGTATGGCCCCCTGTATCCAAACTCGTCAAGGTACGGAAGACCTCATCGAGCCGGCCCGATTCGACATAAAGCCCTTGGACGGGAAACCCGTCCCGTTTGATCAAATCGCTGACCGCATCGATCGGCGCGCGCTCTCCGGCCGGCACCGCCGTAAGCCGCACCCGGGTTTCGCCCGCGTCCTCGACCTCAACCCGGTCAACTTCCGGTAAGGCTTGAAGCGCCTCGGCGAGGGGCGAGCGGGTCGCGGCGCCCACAACAACCGTGACGGCATTGTGGTGGGGCGAGCGCGCCATCAGCTGCTCAGGCGTCCCATCGGCAACGACGCGGCCGCGATCGATGATAAGCGCCCGGCTGCAAACGGCCTCAACCTCTTCAAGAATGTGGGTTGAGATGATGATCGATTTACTGGCTGCCATCGAAACAATCAGCTGGCGGACGGCATGTTTTTGGTTGGGGTCGAGCCCATCGGTCGGCTCGTCGAGGATCAGGATGGGGGGATCGTGAAGGATCGCCTGCGCCAAGCCGACCCGGCGTTTGAACCCTTTCGATAAGGTCTCAATCGGCTGATCGAGAACGGCAGCAAGATCGGCGCGCTCAACGGCCCGGTCGATGGCCCAAAGGGCGGCATCTGCCTTCAGACCCCGAACCTCGGCGATGAAGCGCAAATAGCCGCGCGGGGTCATATCGCCATAAGAGGGGGCCCCTTCCGGCAGATAGCCAATGGCCCGCTGAGCGGCAAGACGGTCGCGGCCAATGTCAAACCCGGCCACAAAAGCCGTCCCCGCCGACGGGCTCAAATAGCCCGTGATCATCTTCATGGTGGTCGATTTGCCGGCGCCATTGGGGCCCAAAAATCCCAGCACCTCACCCCGCCGCACGGCAAAGCTGATCCCGTTGACGGCCTTCAAGAGCCCGAAAGATTTCTCGAGCCCTCTGATATCGATCAGGGTATCTGACATGCTTGGTGCCGGGTTGGGTCGACAGGGGTGAGGCCGCAAACGATCTGACGCCATCAGGCGCGCCCCGGTACTTAGATAATCTCTAACGGGGCTTCAAGTCTCGCGGGCGGCTGCCGGCAATGAGACACGGATTGGGGCCAGCGCTGAAGGGGATAGGGTTTTTGGAGCGGACACTTTTGGCGGAAGGCGCTTGGCCCCGGCCCTTCGGTGAGCAGCCCATGCCGACCGTGACTCAAGGTTGGCATGGGCGCCCCACAAGGGAGATATCGACGGAGCCGCCCCAACGCGTTCCCTGGGGGCTGGGGGGCTGAGTTTCACCGGAAAACTCGCCGGGGCGCCCCGTCGACACCTGATAGATGGGCGGCATTTGGGGCGGCCCTTGGGTTCGACAAAGGCCAAAGTGTGAAGCTTTCATTCTTTTTGAGGCACGCGGCAGAAAGCCGGACGGCCCGATGCAGAACGTGCGAGATCGCCTCAGCGCGCTTCGCCAAATCGCCGGTCAGGCGCGCTGGTGCTTGCGCGGCGGCGCTCCATCGGCAAGCATATCGTCATGGATCTGACACAGTCTCAAAACCGGCGCGGCCCCGCGAGCGGCCATCACCCGTCGGTGTTTTTCGAACGGCGCGAGCTTGATGCAATTTTGCGCCTTTACGGGCGCCTCGTCGCAGCCGGGGAGTGCCGCGACTACGCCATGGATTCCCTCAAAGACCGCGCGGTCTTCAGCATCTTTCGCCGCACCGCCGAGATGCCGCTTTACCGCATCGAGAAGCGCCCCAAGCTGGCGCGCAAGCAGGGCGCCTGGCACGTTATTGCCGCTGGCGGTCAAATCTTGAAGCGAGGGCACGATTTGGCCCATGTGCTGCGGGTGTTCGACCGCAAACGGTTCGATGTGGTGGAATAACCGTTTCCCCAGCCCGCCTTGCAGGCCAGCCTTGTCTTAGTGGCCCCCGTGACGGGCCGTCCTCGCCTTTTAATGTGACAACGCACCCAACAGGGCCAAAGAGCGCCTCAGGCCGCCCCATGCATGCGCGAGAGCGCCTCGCGCATTTGCCGGCCTGTTTCGGCCACGGCGGGATAGGCTTCGGCCCGGCTTGCGGTCAGGGCGAGTGCTTCCTGATGGCGCCCCGTT
>JBCDJA010000218.1:0-4912 GCA_038748465.1 Pseudomonadota bacterium | reverse complement strand
ATTGTCGCGATCCAATTGCCGCCGGGCGCAAGCCTGTCGCGCACCGACGCGGTGACGCGCGAGGTCATCGAGACGGTTCGCCAGATCGATGGCGTAGAACACGGGGTGGGCTTTGCCGGTTTCAGCGGAGCGACCTTTACCAATGCCTCGAATGCCGGCGTCGTCTTCACGCCGCTTGCTCCCTTCGCTGAACGGCAAGCCCAAGGCCTCACTTATTTTGGGATCCTCAGTACCCTGCGCCAACAACTCGCTGCGATTGAAGAGGCCTTTATTCTGGTGATCCCCCCGCCCCCCGTGCGGGGCATCGGCACTGGCGGCGGTTTTAAAATGATGGTCCAAGACAGGGCCAATCGCGGCCTTGCAACCCTGCAAGAGGCAACCCAAAGCTTGGCCTTCGCGGCCAACAGCACACCGGGCCTCAAGCAGGTCTTCTCGACATTTGAGGTGTCAACGCCTCAGATTTACGCCGATATCGACCGGGTTCGGGCGGAGATGCTGGGCGTGCCCGTTGCCAATGTCTTCGAGGCGCTCGAAATTTATCTCGGCTCGTCCTATGTGAACGATTTTAACCTCCTTGGGCGGACCTATCAGGTCACGGCCCAGGCCGACGCGCCATTCCGCCGGACCGTCGAAGACATCGCACAATTGCGCACCCGCAACACCCAAGGCGACATGGTGCCGATCGGCTCTGTCGCCACCTTCGAGAATATTGCCGGGCCCTCGCGGGTTCCCCGCTACAATCTTTATCCCTCGGCCGCGCTCAACGGCGACACCCTGCCCGGCACCAGCTCTGGCGCCGCGATTGCCATGATGGAGCAGCTTGCCGCACAGACCTTGCCGCCTGGCATTTCCTTTGAGTGGACCGAGCTTGCCTATCTTCAGTCCGAAGCCTCGAATATGGGAATCTTCATCTTTTTGCTCGCCATTGTTTTTGTGTTTCTTGTGCTGGCCGCCCAATATGAAAGCTGGCTGTTGCCCCTTGCGATCATCCTCATTGTGCCGCTTTGCCTTTTGTTTGGGGTCACCGGTGTGATCCTGCGCGGCTATGACAATAACATCCTGACACAAATTGGTTTTGTTGTGCTGGTCGCCCTAGCCTCAAAAAACGCGATCCTGATTGTCGAGTTTGCCCGCCAACTGGAAGACGGCACCAGGGACCGGTTCGAGGCTGTCGTCCAATCAGCGAAGCTCCGTTTGCGGCCAATCCTGATGACAAGTTTTGCCTTCATCCTCGGGACATTGCCGCTTGTGCTGGCGACCGGCGCCGGGGCGGAAATGCGCCGGGCGATGGGGACGGCCGTGTTCTCGGGCATGATCGGGGTGACGGTGGTGGGTCTTTTGATGACGCCTGTGTTTTATGTGCTCTGCCGGTGGCCGGCATCGCGCAAGAACACGGTAGCCAATACGGAAGCCACGATGGAAGCGCCCGCCACGGGCGGGCCGGCCGCAACTCCTTAAAGAGCGACGCTCAATAGCGCCATGAGAGGCCGAGGGCTAATTCCAGGCTGTCGAGGGCAATGAGCAGCTGCTGGTCAGGTGAGAGGTTGTTGGGGCCCTCGACCTCCTCGGCCGGGCTCCAGGACGCGCCAAAATCAACCACTAAGCTGTCTGAAAACTTGTAGCCAAAGCCAGCCGCATAATGCTGGCGGATCGACCCCGGCGCGACCGAAGAGAATAAAACCTGATCTTCTGGAACGATTTCGTTTGAGATCGCATATCCGGCTCGCAAAGTAAGGGCTTCGGTTACGCCATACTGCGCACCGAACTGAAGGCTTGTGTTGTCGTTCCAGCCAAATCCGGTCGCTCCAGGCTCGCCCAGCAATGTATTGCCGGGGACAAGCGGGTTCACGAATTCATTCGAAAGGCCCTCGACCTTTGAGTACTGAACATGTTCCACATCGATCGCCACGTCGAGCCGCTCCGTAACCGGAACAGCCAATCCAAGGCGCCACACCGCCGGCAAATCTAAATTGCCCCGGTCTGCGATGATGCCGGCGTAATCTCCGAAGCTGTCCATATCGATCACAGACTGCCAAGACGCGCCCACGGCAAAAGGCCCAGGATCGTAATGGACGCCAAGTTGCAGGCCATGGCCCCATGCGGTGTCCCAGCCATTGTTCGAGACATTGTCAGGATCGGACGAGGCGGCCGAGAAGAACCCTGCCCCTTGCAGTTTAAATCGGGTGAAGGTCCCGATCGGGGAAACGCCGAGCCACAAATTGGGGAGAACCTCATAGGCGGCCGTCGCGGTAAAAAAGATGGCCCCAAAATCTGCCGTTAAGGTGCCACCACAAAAGACCCCCGTGCCGGTGGAAGCGGGGGGAGGCGGACAGGTGGATTGGGGTTTGTTCGGATACGCATCACCCAGGCCAAAATATCCGTAGGCTGCGAGAGCCAAAGACAATCGATCGGTTGCGGCATAAGTCACCGCGGCCGCGGGCACCTGAAACCACCGCTCCTCGCCGTCGGTGCGCCCTTCCTCCAGCGGAAAGAACCCAGACCCGGAACCCGTTACATCGATCTCCGCGCCGCCAAACAGCAGAGACAATCCGCCCGAGGCCATGTTGCCTAGAACGCCAATGGAGGCCGGGTTTTCCGACACGGCAACGGCATCCTGCGGCAGGGCCATGCCGGCACCGGCCATCCCCTTGTTCGTCGCATTATTCGAGTTCGGAAGAATTCCTGATGCGGCGACGGCAGCATGAAGCGGCACCGCACTGCCAATAATGAGAGCCACACCGGCCCCTGCCAATTGACCTCTCAGCCCCATAAACTCCCCCTCAAACGCCCTTTTCGGGCAGGATTTGGCTTTTCTTAAGACGTCCCGCCCTCGGCCGCCAACTGGCGAAGGATGGTCACGAAATTCTCTGTACCCCGCGCCCCGCTGGCCAGGTGACGCTTGTTAAAAATCACGGCCGGCACGCCCTCAATGCCCCGTGCTCGCCATGCCTCGGTTTCCTCGCGCACGGGCTCGGCATACCGCCCATCGGCCAGCACCGCGAGCGCCTCGTCCCGGTCAAGGCCAACCCGCGCGGCACTGTCTGCAAGCACGGCCGGGTCATCAACATTCTGACGATTTGTAAAAAACGTCTCGAACAGATCGAGTTTCAGCGCATGCTGATGGCCAGACATCGCCGCCCAATGCAAAAGCTGATGGGCACGGAACGTGTTGTAGACGCGCATATCCTCGGCGTAATCAAAGCGGAAGCCTAGCGCTGCTCCGATGGCGGTCAACCGGTTGCGCGCATCCCGGCTTTCTTCCGCACTCGTCCCGTATTTACGCGCGAGATGCTCGCCGAGATTTTCCCCCTCGGGGGCCATGCCAGGGTTTAACTCAAACGGGTGCCACATGACCTCGGCCCGTTGACCGACCTGGTGCAAGGCTGTTTCCAATTGGCGAAACCCGATCACGCACCAGGGGCACACCACATCAGAAATGAGGTCGATGCGGATGCGGGAAGACGTTGGGCTCCGGTCAGCCTCGTCCATCGGTGGGCCTCGCTTTGTCTTGGCTCGCTCGAGAAAGCCGCCTAGAGGGGCAGCTCTATGACACAACGTCAACAACGGCGGCGGTATTGTCAAGGCATTCCGGGTACCGACGGGCTTCCCCTGGCCTTAGGGGCGTTCGAGCAACAGGGCAATGCCTTGCCCGACACCGATGCACATGGTTGCAAGCCCATAGCGCGCATCGCGCCGGCCCATCTCCCGCGCGGCCGCCCCGGTAATGCGCAGCCCGCTCATCCCCAAGGGATGGCCCAATGCGATCGCCCCGCCATTGGGATTGACGTGTTCGGCATCGTCCGGCAATCCCCACGCGCGAAGGCAGCCAAGCGCCTGGGCGGCAAAGGCCTCGTTGAGTTCAATGACCCCGACCTCCCCCAGGTCAACGCCAGCGCTTGCTAACACCTTGTCGACCGCTGGCACAGGACCAAGGCCCATAACCCGCGGTTCGACACCGGCGGATGCCGCGGCAACGATGCGGGCCAAGGGCTTGAGCCCATAGCGGTCGACCGATCGCTCATCGGCCAAAAGCGCGATCCCGGCCCCGTCATTAACACCGGACGCATTGCCGGCCGTGACCGTGCCGCCTGGCTTGACGATCGGCTTTAAGCCCGCCAGCGCCTCCCCCGACACATCCGCCCGCGGGTGCTCATCGGCCAGGAAGTCTTTCGTTTGTTTGCGTCCCGCCGGCACCTCGATCCCGACAATCTCCTCCGCCAAAACCCCAGCCGCCTGGGCCGCCGCCGCGCGCTGTTGGGAGCGGACAGCAAAGGCGTCCTGGTCGGCCCGGGCAATGCCACGCTCCTCGGCGACATTCTCGGCCGTCTCCGGCATGGAATCGGTGCCGAACTGCGCATCCATCGCCGGATTGACAAACCGCCAGCCAATTGTGGTGTCTTCGATGCTCGTGGCGCGGCTGAATGCGGCATGGGCTTTCGGCACCACAAACGGCGCGCGCGACATGCTTTCAACGCCGCCGGCAAGCATCATCGTGGCCTCACCCACCTTGATTTGCCGAGCGGCCTGGGCGATTGCATCCATGCCCGACCCACACAGACGGTTGATCGTCGTGCCACCGACCGACAGCGGCAGACCCGCAAGCAGCCCGGCCATCCGGCCGACATTGCGGTTATCCTCGCCCGCTTGGTTCGCACACCCCATGAACACATCGCCGATCTCATCCCAGTCGATGTTCTTGTGGCGCGCCATGATGGCTTTGATCGGGTGAGCAGCCAGGTCGTCCGTTCGCGTATGGGCCAGGCTACCGCCGAATTTGCCTATGGGTGTTCTGATCGCATCGCATAAAAATACATGTCTTTGGCTCATCGCCTCAAACCCTCTCCGGCCTCTACCGTAACCCGATTACACTTTAGCCAGTGTGCCGCCATCGATTGGCAAAGCGATACCGGTT
>JBCDJA010000217.1:0-4921 GCA_038748465.1 Pseudomonadota bacterium | reverse complement strand
GTTTGGGCTCCAAGGGCGAGGGCCAGTAATTGGTGCCCGAGGCAAATCCCAAACACCGGCAGATCCGCCTCAACAAGGGGCCGAAGGGTTTTGCCGGCATAGGTCTCGGTGGCTGCCGGATCGCCTGGCCCGTTTGACAAGAAGATCCCGTCCGGGGCGTGCGCCATCACCTCATCAAAGCTCGCCGTCGCCGGCACCACGCTGACCGCCAAGCCTTGGGCTTCAAGGTGGCGCAGGATGTTTTCCTTCGCCCCGAAATCGATCGCGACAATGTGGGGCGCCTTGTCTGGCAAGGGCTCGGCCCGGTGGCCGGCATTCCATTGCCAAAGGCCCCCGTGCCAGTCGGTTTGGGCCTCCGCCGTAACGGACTTGGCAAGGTCCATGCCCTCAAGACTGGGCAGGGCCGCCGCCTCATGCCGGAGCGCATCGAGATCAAAAGCGCCGTCGGCGTTGTGTGCGATGAGACCATTTGGCATGCCGCGGCGGCGAATGATCCCGGTGAGGGCCCTGGTATCGATGCCGGCAAGGCCAACGAGACCCACGTCCCGAAGCCAGCTGTCGAAGGCATAGGCAGCCCGATAATTCGCGGGCGCCGTGAGGTCCGCCTTCACGATCAGGCCGCGCGCCTGGGGGGATTTCGCTTCGGCATCCTCGTCATTGGCTCCGACATTCCCTATATGGGGGAAAGTGAAGGTGATGATCTGGCCTGCATAGGAGGGATCGGTGAGGATCTCTTGATATCCGGTCATTGCGGTGTTGAAGCACACCTCGCCCCCGGCGGACCCTTCCGCGCCGAGGCCGCGGCCAAACCAAACCGACCCGTCAGCAAGAACGAGAACACCTGTGGCCCGGCCGTGCGAGGCGGCCGATGCCGTCCGTGTAAAACGGGGCTTGGGAGCGGTCATGCGGCTCTGGGGCGCTCGAAAATGCGGTTAAACGGGCGGGAAATTAGAGAAAGTAAGGTCGCTCGTCAAGCGCAGATTTTTTTAAAAAGTTTCGCAATTACAATGGCTTATCTGATCGCTCATGAATTGCATCCCAAACCGTCCGTGACATAGATTGGACATGCACAAGCAGGGAGTGCCCCCATGTCAGCTGACATGAAGTCAAAACTAAGCGACCACCTCAAAGCGGCGGTCAAAGACAAGGCCGCGGTGCGCGCCTCAACGCTCCGCCTGATCCTCGCGGCGATTAAGGACCGGGAGATTGCGGCCCGCGCCGAGGATCGATGCTCCGGCATCACCGATGACGAGGTGCTGCAATTGCTCTCCAAAATGGTGAAGCAGCGGGTTGAGTCCGCCACCACCTATGAGGAGAACGGGCGGCTCGATCTGGCGGACCGCGAGCGCCAGGAAATCGATATCATCGAAGAGTTCATGCCGCGCCAGTTGGACGACCAGGAAATCGAGGCCGCGGTGAGTGCCGTCGTGACCGATATCGGCGCGTCAGGCCTGAAGGACATCGGCCGGTGTATGGGCGTCCTCAAGGAGCGGTATGCCGGGTCCATGGATTTCTCCAAGGCGAGCGCCCTTGTGAAAGGCAAACTGAAAGACAGCCAGCCCTCGGCGTAATCGCCTAGCATTGGTGAGCCAAAATTCGGCCGAGCGAAGTCAGGTCTTGGCCGAATCGCTCGGGCATGGAACGATGCATTGAGGCGAACGGAAAAATCGCCCCGCATCGCCCCTTGGATCTCGCATGTGGAGCCACGCCCCATGAAGCTCCCCCCCGGCTTCATCGACGAGATCAAATCAAGGCTGCCCCTCAGCACGCTTGTCGGCAAACGGGTGAGCTTTGACCCCGCACGCTCGATGCCGGCCCGCCGCGATTATTGGGGCTGTTGCCCCTTCCACAAAGAAGACACCCCCTCGTTCCATGTGCTCGATGGGCAAGGCTATTACAAATGCTTTGGGTGCGGAGCATCAGGCGATCACGTTAAATTTGTGCAAGAGCTGGAGGGGCTGGATTTTCTTGGCGCTGTGGAGTTTTTGGCGCGCGAAGCCGGGCTTTCAATGCCGGCACCGGATCCGGCCGAGCAGCAACGTTATGCGAAGCGCGATCGGTTGCGGGGGGCGAGCGCCCTCGCGAAGGCCTTCTTTGCTCGCGCTTTGGCAAGTAGTGCCGGCGCCGAGGCGCGAGATTATTTGGCAAGGCGAGGCATTGAGCCATCCTGGATCGACGCGTTTGGGCTTGGGTTTGCCCCGCGCGATCACGGGCCGGTGCTGTTAAAGGCCGCCGAGGCCGAGGGACTGGCTTTCTCCGATCTCTTTGAGGCGGGGCTGTTTTCGCGTTCAAGCACCGCGCGCGATCCGTTCGGATTTTTCTCCGGCCGGGTCATCTTTCCGATTGAGGACGGGCAGGGACGACCCGTTGCTTTTGGCGGTCGCAGCCTCGATCAAGGCGCAAAAGCCAAATATTTGAACTCGCCAGAGACCCCAATCTTTCTCAAACGGCAGATGCTCTACAATTTGCCCCGGGCTCGACGGGCCGCCCATCAACCCGGCACGCCCTTGCTTGTTGTCGAGGGCTACACCGACGTAATCGCCTTGGTGATGGCGGGCTTTGAGGCCGCGGTTGCCCCCCTCGGCACAGCGTTCACGGGCGATCATCTGCAAGAGGTGTGGAAGCTATCCGGCGAGCCGCTGCTTTGCTTTGACGGCGACACGGCCGGCCAAAGGGCGGCAGCAACGGTCGCAAACCTTGCTTTGCCCCATGTGCGCGGGGGCAAAACCATCTCGTTTTTGGCCCTGCCAGCGGGCCAAGACCCCGATGACGTTCTCAAGGCGGGCGGCAAAGAGGCCTTCAAGGCGCAGATCGACCAGGCCAAGCCGCTGGTGGATTTTCTGTTCGATCGGGAGGCGGCGCAGCGGCCCCTCACGACGCCTGAGGCTCAGCATAATCTCGAGGAGCGTCTGAAGGCCCTGGTTGCGACCATCGAAGACCCTGCGGTGGCGCGGTATTACCGCGATGCCTTCTATGCCCGGCGGCGCAGCGATACTGCCAAAGGCCCCGCCAAGACAAAGCCCGCGCGGGGCAAAGCCTGGCGGCCAGACCCGGTTTCAGGGCCCCTTCGGACCGAAACCAAAGGCTGGCGCGGCGGGGATCGGGAAATCATGATTTGCGCGGCGCTCGTGCAGCGGCCGAGCTTGCTGGACCGTTTCAACGAAGATTTGGCCGCCTTGAGTTTTACAGCGCCCGATCTTGACAAGTGTCGAGCGGCGATCCTAAACGCCTACGCACACTTGGAGGTGCTTGACAGGGCAGCCTTGGCTGACCACTTGACACAGTGGGGATGTGGGCACCTGCTGGGTGCCCTAACGGCTGAAATCCCCCAGATCGATTTGTCCGAGGCACCGGACGACGCCATTTTCCCCTGGTTTGGGGAGTTGATTGGCCGCAAATCCATGATGGCGGCATTGCGACGGGAAGCTTCTGAGGCCATGAAGCAGTTTACGGCCAATCCCACCCCCGAAACCCAAGCCAGGTTGCTGGCGATCCGTGCCGAGCTGGCCCGAGCTGCCCTCGAAGGCAATCAAGGCGCTCCGGACGTTGAGGATTCCACTAATCAAGACGAGACAGAGACGGCGCAGCACGGGCATCCAGTCTAGCCGCAGCCGATAATCGAAATGAGTTCGGGCCGCGTTTTAAGGCCCGTCAAGGCGGAGAGACGCGTGGCGAGCAAAGCTGCAGAGCAAACAGAAACACCGGCCAAACCGAGCCAGGACGGACCGCTCCTCGATATGACGGACCAGGCGGTCAAGAAAATGATCGCGCGCGCCAAGCAGCGCGGTTACGTCACTTACGATGAGCTGAACGAGGTCTTCCCCTCCGAACAGGTGTCTTCTGAGCAAATTGAAGACACCATGTCGATGCTGTCGGAAATGGGCATCAACGTCATCGATGCCGATGATGTGGAAGAGGTCGAGAACGCCAAAGAAGGCGCGGCAAACGGAACGGCTCTCGCCGCGCGGGAAACCACCTCGGTCACGGCGAAAGAAACCACGACAACCGAACTCGACCGGACCGACGATCCGGTGCGCATGTATTTGCGCGAGATGGGCAGTGTCGAGCTTCTCTCCCGCGAGGGCGAGATCGCGATCGCAAAGCGCATCGAGGCCGGCCGGGAGACGATGATCCAGGGGCTTTGTGAAAGCCCCCTGACCTTCGAAGCGATTATCGTATGGCGCGATGAATTGAACGAGGGCCGCGTGCTCCTGCGCGACATCATCGATCTCGATGCCACCTATGGCGCCGGCCCGGATGCGGAAGGCAACATGCCGGGCACGGAGGGGTTTGATGCCACCACCGTGCCGCCGCGCAGTGACGAAATCCAGCGTCCGGAACCACCGGCAGGCTCGGACATTCAAATCGGCAACCGGGAGGCACCGGCCGCCAATGGGGCGGGGGCGCCGGCGGCAAATGGAGCAGCCGCCCCTGCAGCAAATGGGGCAGCCGCACCTGCAGCAAACGGAGCGGCTGGAGCCGATGCACCGGCGGCGGCTGACGGTGCGACGCAGACCGAAGGCGCGAGCCAAACCGAAGGCGGGGAGCAGTCCGGCGAGGGTGCGCGCGAGGGGGGCGATGATGACCTTGATGCCGATGAAGATCAGGGCCTTTCGCTTGCCGCCATGGAAGCGGCACTAAAACCGCAGATCCTCGATATTTTCGACAAAATCGCCGCTGCTTACAAAAAACTCCGCAAGCTGCAGGATGCGACGGTCGATGCGGCCTTGAACGATGATAAGCTAACGCCGGCACAGGAGCGGCGATACAAGAAACTCCGTAACGAGATCGTCTCCCTGGTTCGCAGTTTGCACCTCAATAACAATCGCATTGAGGCTCTTGTCGAGCAGCTCTATGGCATCAATAAACGGCTGATGGGCCTTGAAGGTAAATTGATGCGGGTCGCCGATTCCTATGGGGT
>JBCDJA010000216.1:0-4937 GCA_038748465.1 Pseudomonadota bacterium | reverse complement strand
GCCGCGGCGAGGTGCTGCACGCTTTGTCCGCTTGAGACAGGCCACAAACCGATCTTCCAAATTGGACAGCGGGCGCCGATTTTGCTTGCCAGCCAGGCGCCGGGGACGCTCGCCCATGCGTCCGGCATCCCCTTCAACGATCCGAGCGGCCGGCGTCTGCGCGACTGGCTCGGCGTTGACCGAGCGTGTTTCTACAATCCTGACAACTTTTGCATCCTGCCAATGGGACTTTGTTTTCCGGGCCAAAACGCGAAAGGGGCTGACCTGCCGCCTCGCAAAGAATGCGCACCCCAGTGGCGTGAGGCGATTTTGCAGCGCTTGCCAAACATCCGTCTCACCCTGCTCATCGGCCAATACGCCCAGGCCTGGCACCTCGGTCCGCGCCGGGGCAAATCCTTGCGCGAGACGGTTGCCAACTGGCAGGCCTATTGGCCGGACCATCTGGTTTTGCCCCATCCGTCTTGGCGTAACAATGCTTGGCTGGCGCGCAATCCGTGGTTTGAGGCGGACATCCTCCCCGTTGTAAAGCACCGTGTACAAACGTTACTGCGAGAGGCCGCATGAGGCGTATTCTGTCCAAATGTGTCTTGCTTGGCTTGGCGATCCTTAGTGCCGGCTGCGCGCAAACGCGCCAGGCCATTGGTCCTGCTCTTAGCGAGCCGCGCCTTAGCGCTGAGGCGGCGATCATGGCCGATGGGGCCGTCTTGCCCCTCCAGACTTGGTTGCCGCAAGATCGCGAGCTCCAGGGCGTGTTTATCGGCGTTCACGGAATGAATGATTATTCCGGTGCCTTCGCATTGCCAGGACCCTTTTTTGCAGGCCAGGGCTACGGTCTTTACGCCTATGATCAGCGGGGGTTTGGGGCCGCACCTCGCCCGGGAATTTGGGCCGGCCATCGGGCGATGACGGACGATCTAAAGGTCGTGGCGGGCCTCGTTGCCGACCGCCATCCCGGTGTGCCGATCTATTTGTTGGGCCTCAGCATGGGGGGCGGGGTGAGCCTGTTGGCGATCGATGCAAGCGGGCCGAAGGCACTTCATCCGGCCGTCGAGGGCGCCGTGCTGGTCGCCCCCGCGGTGTGGGGATGGCGGACGATGAACCCGTTTTATCGCGTAAGCCTTTGGAGCGCCTCGAAGATCGCCCCGGGCAAAACCCTCTCCGGCAGCCGGTTGGAGATTTGGCCGAGCGATAACATCGACGTTTTGAGGGCCTTGAGCCGCGATCCCCTGGTGATCAAGGAAACGCGGGTCGATGCGATCTCAGGGCTGGTCTCGTTGATGGATGAAGCCTATGGGTCGCCGGCGGAGGCGGGCCGCCCCGTGCTGATGCTTTATGGTAAAAAAGACGAGATCATCCCTCGGCGGCCGATTGAAACCGTGTCGCGGCGTTTGCCGTGCTCGGCCCGCTTTGCCGAATACGCCAACGGCTTTCACATGTTGTTGCGCGATAAGCAGCGCGAGCGGGTCTGGCGCGACATCCTTGCCTGGGCGGCAGCGCCCGGCGAGCCGTTACCGTCTGGCGAAATGCGTCCCCACCCGAACCCGGACTGTGCCGCTGCTGAGTTGGGGTTAGCTGCCCGTTAACAAGGGCCTCGTAAAATCCGGGAGTTTTGGTGTGTTTTGAGACAGGTCGCCGGCGTCCATGCTCGCTCCTCTAAAAAACAAGCTGCTCACATCCGTTGGGCCGGACCCGATTGGGCGCCTAAAGGCCTGGTGGGATGGCGCGCCATACGTGCCCGGCGAGGCGCCTGCCCATGAGGCCGAGGCGAGGGACGGCGCAGTTGCGGCGAGCCTAGACCTGGCAGCGCATCTGCATATTTCGCAGTTGCTCTGGGGACGCGGATTTACCGGGCCCGGCGATGAGGCCGCCATGGTCGCTTGGGGCGATAATCTGGCGCTCAACAAGGAGAAAAGCGTCGCCTTCTTGGGCGTTGGGCTTGGTGGCGCGGCCCGGGCGATTTGCAAGGCGCACGAGGCATGGATCACCGGTTATGACCGTCTGCCCGACCAGATTGAGTTGGGTACGGAGCAGTGCGTTATGGCGGGGATGGCAAAGAAGGTCACGATCTCGCCATTGAAGATCGGCGAAGTGGAGCTTGCTGAGGGAAAGTTCCAGGCCATCATCGCGAAGGAGGAACTGGCCTTTCATGAGGACCGCGGCGCCGTCTTTCAGGCCATTGCAAAGGGCCTGCGGCCCGGCGGGCTGGTGATTCTAACTGATTATTTGCAGGGCGAGGACGCCGCGCCGAGCGGGTGCTTTCTGCCGGTGTGGGGCGAAGCGATGCTTGGCACGTCAGGCGAGTACGAGGCGGCGATTAATGCGTCCGGCCTCGATCTGAGGGTCAACGAGCCCGTGACGGATGAGTATGTGTCGGCAATCACCGAGGCTTGGGCCAAATATCGGGCGCTCATGAAGGCGGTGATGGACGAGACCGACGACGCGGTTTTGCGGGCGACCTATGCGCTCGCCCTCGGACAGGAAGCGGATATGTGGGCGAATCGGCTGGAGGCGCTCCAAGCCGGCACCCTCGCGGTGCACCGATTTGTCCTCATGAAGCCGGCCTAAGGCGCTCCTTGAAAAAAAATATGCCGGGGGAAGCGGGAGGGGGAGGGGCTCCCCCCGGCTAAGACCCCTTGTCCGAGTGGGTTGGGAGGACAAGTGGGAACCGGTGTGACCGGTTAAGGGCTCTAACGGGAGGGGCAAAAAAACCCGTCGCGCCAAAATGCCCTTTGATCGAAGCGGGCTTTGATGCGCGAGCCGGCCTCCTGGACGGCACGGCAAGCGTGCAGCGATTTTCGCCCGGCTGCACCGAAACGGCTTGACGGATGATGAGGTTCCCACCCACCATTAAGCATCCGAGGGGCGCCCGGGAGCGGGCTGAGATCGGGCCAGTTGCATCGGGCCCCGTGTCGTTTCCATGAGAGGCGGCGCGGCGCGCCAGAAGGGCCAAGCAACGCCGCCCAGTCCCTTTGAACCTGATCCGGGTCATGCCGGCGGAGGGACGGAACGGTTAGGCGCTGGCGAAGGGGACGGCCTTCGCCAAGTCCGATATCGTACCCTGTCTTTCCCCACGCCGCGTCCTGATCCGCCCCCAGCGTGAAAGGATGCCGCGATGGCGACCCGCACTACAGATCTTCCGCTTACCCACGATACCATCACCACAGGGCCAATCCCGGGGTCTAAAAAGATCTATGTGAGCGGCGAACGCCTTGCCGGCGTCAAAGTGGGCATGCGTGAGGTGGCGCTCGATGGGGGAGAGCCGCCGCTGCGGATTTACGATCCCTCGGGTCCTTACACAGATAATGCCTATGCTGTCGATATCCATAAAGGTCTTCCCGATCTCCGGCGATCCTGGATCCTTGCTCGCAACGATGTAGAGGAATATGAGGGGCGTGCGCGCAAGCCCGAAGACGACGGTTTGAAACCGGGCGAGGTTTTGCGCGTGCCAACCTTTGACCGGGCGGGCCGGACCCTGCTTCGCGGCAAACCCGGTCGGCGTGTCACCCAGCTTCACTATGCCCGGCAGGGTGTGGTGACCCCGGAAATGGAATTTATTGCCATTCGCGAAAATTTGGGCCGCGAGGCCTTGGCCGGCCGCCTCGCGCGCGACGGGGAGGGCTTTGGCGCCGAACTGCCCGATCACGTGACGCCGGAATTTGTGCGCGATGAAATTGCGCGGGGCCGCGCGATTATCCCGGCCAACATCAATCACGGCGAAACCGAGCCAATGATCATTGGCCGGAATTTCCTTGTCAAAGTGAATGCCAATATCGGCAACTCAGCCGTCAGCTCTTCCATCGCCGAAGAGGTGGATAAACTCGTTTGGTCCACCCGTTGGGGGGCTGATACGGTGATGGATCTGTCGACCGGGCGACACATCCATACCATCCGTGAATGGATCATACGCAATTCGCCGGTCCCCAGCGATGGCCGTGCTAATCATCGATGCCAGCAGGGACCGTCCGGGGCTTCCAGTTGCAAACCCCGGCGGCTACCTTAGGGGGATGACCCAGGCAGCCCGGCGCGGGGATCTCAACCTCGTTGGAAGCCTGATTGGGTTGGCCGAGCGGCGAAAGAGCAGGTGAGAAGCAGGGAGGCGAGACTTGGCAGACCCTTTCACGATCCGTGTGTTTGTTCCCGATGGCGATCCGGAAGGTGTCCGTATCGTTGATCGTTTGAATTGGACCGGTCTCGGGATCGTGTTCCCACGAAGCAAGTGGGAAAGCGTACGGGAGATGCCTGAGATAAAGCGCACGGGTGTCTACATACTCGTAGGATTTGCAGGCGATTCCGACGACAACGAAAACGAACTCCCCACCATATACGTTGGGCAGTCGGACGATGTTTGCAGCCGAATTGGCAACCACTTCGCCAATAAGGACTTTTGGGACTGGGGCGTCGCGTTCGTATCCAGCAACGCAGGCCTCAACCGGGCGCATGTGATGTGGCTTGAGCACGCGCTGATCAAGCAAGCGACCGAAGCAAAGCGATGCCTCTTGGACAACGGCAACGTTCCACAAGAGCCGGCGCTGAGCGCGCTCAACAAAGCTGATGAGCACAATAAGGCCGATGACCATAGCGATGAAAAAGATGATGATCCCAGCGCTGATCGAACCTGTGCGCCCGCCCTCGAAAAGGTTGGATGCAAAGGTCGGAAACTGCGCCACGATACCCGCCATGATTATAAGCGAAACGCCGTTGCCGATCCCGCGCGAGGTGATCTGCTCGCCCAGCCAGAGCAGGAACATCGTTCCGCCCACCAGGCTGATCACCGCACCGATACGGAACGTGTAGCCCGGATTGATAACCGCCTGAATGCCTTGAGCGCTGGCGAGCGTCTCAAGGCCGAGCGCCAAGGCGTAGCCCTGGATTGCGCACAAAAAGACCGTGCCATAGCGCGTATATTGGTTGAGCTTTTGCCGCCCGCTGGCGCCCTC
>JBCDJA010000215.1:0-4957 GCA_038748465.1 Pseudomonadota bacterium | reverse complement strand
CGCCCGTCCGGCCTGGCCGCCGTCTCCGCGGATGTCCTCACGGGCGACCAGCTCAATCGCCTCTTGGCATTCGCGCAAGGTGTCGACCGCAAGATCGGCAAGCGCTTCTTTGGTTCGTGTCAGCTTACAGACGATATCGCCGATATCGCTTACCATGGGATACCCAAAGGCCGTGCCCTGGCCCTTCATATTGTGAGCAACGGCAAACAAGCCCTCAACCTGCGAGGCGCTGAGCTCCGGCACGCCATCTGCGGGCCCAAGCAGCGTTGCGAACTCCGCTAAATCCTTTTTGAGCCAGGGAATATATTGCTTCGACAATTCGGCAATAATCGCCTCGGCCTCTTCGAGCATGACGTCGAAGGCGGCCGCATCTGCCTCGGGCGCAGCGGCCTCGGCGCCTTTTGCGGCCGTGGTCTCTGTCTCAGATCTCGCGAGCCCCATCGGGTCCTCTCCCCTCTCACAGGGGTACGCGATCTAAGATGCGATCCCCATTTGGAGGCTTTACCCTAGGGACAGGCACTTAAGGAAACCTTTCCGCATCGGGAGAAACTTGATGCGAAATGCGCCGTGCGCATTAACCTTCCGTTTACCAAGTTTTTCGGGAAAATAGTCTGGCAGGGCTCGTGGAAGGGTTAATATTCCCATTTCCAATTGAAACCGATGGAACTGTCCGATTGTTGGTTGACCTCGGTCTCCATGGTGATGCTGTCGGTCACGTCAACCTCCACGGCCACCGCGCTTTCACCGGAGCGGATGCCGCGTTTAACCCCTACAAAAATCGTGTCGGTCACGTATTTACCAAGCTTCACGCTGGCTGAGTCCAGCCCGCCGGCGCTCTCGCCGCCGCCGCCAAGATCAAGTTCCAATTGGTCAACGCCGAGCGACCGGCGCACCGAGCCGACGGCATCGAACCCGCCGCCCGATTGGAGGCTGCGCACCGCGTTGGCAAGACGGACCACCTCAAAGGTGTTGAGCTCGCTGATGTCTTTACCGAAAAGCACAAGGGCAAGCACCGAATCGGACGGCCGCGACGGCTCGGAGGTCACCGAGAGATCGGGGCTGGTTGCCCGGCCGGTCACCAGCAGGATGGCTTCTATGTCTTCAACCTCCGTACGCATCTCAACGTCCAACCGGGGATCGGGGGGGACCAGGCCATCAAAGCCAATGGCACCCCGCTCGATCAAGAAACTCCGGCCCGCGAAGTCAAAGGTGCCGCGGACCGTAGACAGATCACCCAACACTTCAGGCCGAGCCGCTGTGCCGCGCACACTGAGATCGCCTTGCCATTCGCTTTCAAGGCCGCGCCCCCGCACAAAGGCCCGGCCGGGAATGCGCACGGTCACATCAAGATCGATGGGAACGTCAGACCCCTCTGGCGCACCCGCCCCTTCACCGGTGCCGGTCTCTTCGCCCTCCACGGTTATCGGGATCGTGACAACCGAGGGGGGCACCCCATCCGGGATGCGAAACTCCAAGGCCTGGACCAGAATATCGCCGGTGACCGATAGACCGCCAAGATCGCCCTCCGCCGTTGTCTCGGCAGAGGCCCGCGCCGTTAGATCATCCCGCCGGATAAGGACCGCATCGGTAAGATCGATCGACACCTTGAGCGGAAACTTCGCCGATTGATCGAGCAACACCTCCCCCTCGCCGCGGATCGAGCCCGTTTCGCCGTCTTTGCCGTCTACGGAAAATGTCAACCTGTCGCTGTCATCGAGCTGGGTGTTGAGGGCGAGATCGGTAAGGAGCAGGCCGGCATTTTGGTTTTCATAGCGCCCGTCAGACAACCTCGCCTCACCGGACAATTTTGGGCTATCGACGGTCCCGGAGAGGGTAAAATCAAGCACCAGATTACCGCTCGCAACATGATCCGTTTGGGGATAAAAGGCCATGAGATCGGCCACGCTGCCTTTGAGGTCGATGCGTCCGTCAAGGGCGGCGTTGTCTTGCAAGGTCGGGACGAGCGATTGCGGGCCCCGTGTGACCGGTACCCTCACCGTAACAAGGCCCGGCTCAGCGGTAAGGCGCGTTACCGTGAGATCGAGCTCGGCCTGCCGGCCCGTCCAGCCCCCTTCAAGCGCAAGGTCGATCGCTTTCGGGTTTTGCGACAACACGGACTTGGAGATGAAATCCGTGATCGTGAGCGCGACATCGGCCGTGTCCGGCCCGCGACCGACCCGATAGGCAAAGCGTCCGTCTGCAAGACCGCCCATGGGAAAATCTGGGCTGACCAAAGACAGGACACCCAAGGGAAGGCCGTCAATTGTCCCGGTTGCATCGATTAGGGAGGGGCCGGTCTCCGCTTCCACGGTCACCTGCCCTGTCAGGTTCTCGTCTTTCGCGCGGATCTCGAGCGTGAGCGGGGTTGTCTTCACCCCTTGCGGAGAGAGTGTCAGCGCTGCCGCATCGACGAGGCGGATCCGATGATCTTCAAAATCGAGCCGTACCGTCTTTAGGTCGATCCGCCGATCCACTTCGGCAATATCGAGGACGGCGGCGACGTCCACCGCGCCATCGCTCGCCGGTACGGCCGGGGTGCGCAGTCCCCTTACGGATAAATCCAAGGGAAGCGCGGTCAGAGGGCCAGAGCCCTTTGCCTCAACGGACCCGATCCGCGAGCCCGGAAAAATCACATCATCGGCCTCAAGATCGTAAGACAGCCGGCCGGCCTTCGATTGCGGGCCCGCACGGGGGACGATCCCCTCAAGTGCAAAGCCGACTTGGTCCGCCCCAAGCAGCGGCTCACCGGCCTGTTTGAGGTCGATCGATCCGCCCTGCAGCTCAGCGTCGACCTGTTGCCCGCCGCCAGCGCCCTGGCCCCCTGTAACGCGCGCTGTCAGGGACCCTGAGGCGAAGGCCAGCGACGGGTCAATGAGCCCTAAAAGAGGATTGAGCGTGGTGAGATCGGCCGCATCAAGATCAAGGTCGCCCCTGATCCGGTTCTCGTTCAGCCTCGCCTCTCCTCGGCCCTTTCCGGACACACCAAAGGCGTCGATAATGAGATCCGTGAGCCGATAAATCGCATCATCCGGTCTTGCCTCATAAAGCGCCGTAGCCTGCTGCGCTTTGCCATCGGCGTTGAAGGTAAGTCCAGCCTGCCCGGCCCCGGCCTCGGCGGTCCCCTCATAGGTCGCGCGCAGACCGATGCCGGTGAGCGCCAGCTCATCAAGGCTCGCCGTCGCTGTCTCGGCATCCACTGACAGGCTAGCCGTTTTGGCTGCGACATCCGCGTTGAGGCGGGCCACGGCGGTGAGTGCCTGGGGCACGGAAAGACGCTCACCCAGCCCGTTTTCGAGGGCGTCCAGGACCACGTCGGGCTCGGGCACCTGGAGGTCGAAATCCGCTTCAAGAGTATCGTCGAACACCAGGTTTGCATCGCCGGTGAGGGAGACCGATTTGTTGGCCGTCGCGAAGGAAAGCGCGTTGACCACGACTTTCTCAGGGCCGGCGGCGAGTTGGGTGGTGAGGGCAAGCCCGCCGCCGGTCAAGCTCTCAAAGTTCGCCGTTGCGCCGCCTTGAAGATTGCTGGCGAGGACACTCAAATCCCCGATAGTGAGGAGACTGTCTGTATACGTTAACCCACTCAAGGCGATCTTTGCCTCGCCCGCAGGCACGGCCGGTGCAAGGGTTTGGAACCGCGCGAGATCAGGGAGGGTAATCACCACCTCCCCCGCTGCCTCGGGGCCGGACCAATCGGCGGTCCCAAGAGCAAGCGCCTCGCCCGCCGGTGCAACCACCTTGAGACCCTCGAGCGAAACTGCCGTGCCGGGAAGATCGAGAAGGGCGTTGCCGGTGATCACGACCGCCTCCCCCTCACCGCCCGCAACAGGCGCCAGGTCCGGAAACGCCTCGCCAAGGCCGGCAAAGGCCAAATCGAGATCGAGCGCCGTGGCCCGAGACCGCCCCCAAGCCGCGGGGTCGGCGCTATCGAATTGCAGGGCGAGCCCGCCTGAGACTGCCAAGCGGTCGCCTTTAAGGTTGAGGGTCTTTATGGTCAGGGTCCGCGGATCGGTCCGCGCGCCCTCGACGGTCAACGCCAGGGCCTCTCCCATCAGCGTTGCCGCATCCGGCGGAACGATGGCACCCGGCACATATCGACCCACAAGATTGAGACGGTCGAAAGATTTGAGATTGGCTTTGCCCTCGGCCGTTAGCGCGCCAAGCCCGGCCCCCTCCCCAGTAAGGGCAATCGCCAAGTCGGAGATCCCTCCGCCTACCGAAAGATCGACGGATAGCGCCTGCTCAGGCTCGGCGGCAATCAGGGTCGGCAGGAAGCCGCCGGCCGGATCAGCCAGGGCAAGGTCGGCGTCCAACGCGGTGGCCTTAAGGTTGCCGGCAAAGGTGAGCGATGCCTTACCGGCGCGCGCGGGGCGCTCGGCGGCATGCCAGTCTGCGGTGACTGTGCCTTCAAGAGCATCGCCCGCCCCCTTGGCCTCAGCCTCCACCGACACCACAAGATCCTCCGTCCCCGTAACGGCTTGGCCAAGGAACAAAGACCGGATCGACACATCATCCAACACCACGCGCAACGGCAATTCGGTGAAGGGCTCGCCAGGGGGCGCCGCCTCAGGCTCCGCCGGAGCCTGTGACGATGCCACGACGGGAAGGCGCTCGAGACGCCCGGCATCGAGCGCGGCTACACGCACCCGAGCGGTGCCGGTCACTAGGGCAAGCGGCGACCATACGAGGCGCACCTGATCAGCGCTGAAAAAAACGCCATCCTCATCGGCGATCTCAAGGCCTGTCACCTCAAGCGAGCGCGGCAAAAGCCCCCGCGCCCTCTCATAGGTCACCGTGAGCCCGGCCCCCTCGGCTGCCCCGGTGGCAGCCATCAGCACCCGGTTCTGAACCGCCGGAATTTGCAGCGCCAGGAACGCGACAACCACAAGGATGACCGCCAAGCCGACAAGGCCGACCGGAACGGCCAAGGCGTAGTGCCAGATCGGGCGGCGGCGTT
>JBCDJA010000214.1:0-4962 GCA_038748465.1 Pseudomonadota bacterium | reverse complement strand
GGAGAAAGACCCCCAATCGTCAATCCAATTAAAGTGCACACCCTCGGCAACCATGGGCACGACGATGTTGTTGTAGGGCACACTGGCACCGACCCCATCGAGCCAGGGATAGCTCGATTCCGATAGGTCCACGAATTCACGCACCAGCATTTCCCGGCCATTGCCGAGGTTATAGGGGCCCATATTGTTTTGGCCGATCCGGCTTTCACACGACACAAGGAACGTGAACTGAGAAACCGTGGCGAGGCAGTTTTGCGCGGCGATGTGAAGCTCGTCGCCCTCCTCGCAATCATACATGTCCGCATGCATGACCTGAAGGCGGCGCTCTGAGTGGATCTGGGCCCGATGGCCGGCTTGGATCGCAATCAGGTGCGCATTATTGCGCTGCCAGGAGAGCATGAACCGCTTCCAAAAATCGATCACATGCACAACGTCTTCAACCGCGTCTTCCGGGCGTAGCAGGCCGATATTGATCAGGAATTCGCGACCCAAGAGATAAAAGTTCGCCAATCCCCAGGTCATCGAGGGCGCGATCTTGACCCCGTTATCCCGCGCATAATCGCCAAGCTCCTCGGCGGACATATGCTGTTCGATTTTTTTAAGCAGCGGCGGGTATCGGTAAAATGCATTCAGGTACGACATCATCATATAGGATGGTACCGGGAATAACTTCGATTCCTGCACTGTGCGGTAATAGCACAGATAGAAACACTCGTCGGCGTTTTGTTGGATCAGATTGTTTGTATCAAGAAGTTGCGCATAGGTAATGGGTGGGACGCTCATGGTTTTTCCTCCCCAGACGGCTTATTTTGAAAGACGCCAGACGCGCGCTGACACGTCGTTGCCGTCGGTGTAATCTTTGGCGGTCTTAGCAGGCGCCGAGCTTTCGATCTCCACGGTGTCGCCTTCCTTAAGGCCGCTGACTTTGGCATTCATCAAACAGGGGATGCCGTATTCGCGGGTCAAAATGCCCAAATGCGATCGCACCGTCCCGCCCGCGCAAATCACGCCCTTAAATTGCTCGAGGATCGGAGCGGTAAGTGTGCCGCCGCTATCGTCGATAATGGCAATCGTTTCAGGCGGTGCGCCGTTTTGCAGATAGGTCATCACCATATCGAGGGAGCGGATATAGCGCGCGGTGCCGATGGTGTTTTGAGGGTAGGAGACAACGTTATCGCCGATGCCGCGCAGCTCCCGCCCGTCGGCATCGGGCGGTGCGGTGGGCGCTTCCTCATGTTCAAAGCTGTAGTCTGACAAATCGGTGGTTAGGCCGGTCGCCGCTTTATAAACGTCCGGCCGCTCGGTCACCGAGATCATGGCCGACCAATCATAACGATGGCCGGCATCAAGGAGCGCCTTCTCCACGTTTCGGCAGTCTTCTTCCGTGAACAAGTTGTAGGAGGCGTCAAAGACAAAGCTGTCCCAGGTGCCGCCCTTGGCGACATGGGCCTGAAACCGCTCACGGACGATATTGCGAAGCATGCCGTTAAATGCTTCGACCGTTGCCGACGCGTGGGGGCCCCGGTATTTATCAAGATCGGTGGGAAGGCCGTGGGATGGGCCGGCTTGGCCCGGGCCCGTTGGCTGTTTGCCGCGCGCGCCATAGGTGCTGCGCGATTGGGTGGCAGGGTCTTGGCTTTGGGACGCGCGCCCGTCACCTTCCTCACTGCCGCCAAAGAGCTTCTTTAAAAACGACATCGTCCTCCCTCCCTCGTGGCGGCGCCCGCGCTGTGACCCCTGTCCGTGTCCTCGGGCTGCATGGTCCGTCAGTGCCGATTACCGGACGGCCGAAAGAGCCGGGGGGGCGCGGTGCCAGGCGGCTCTCACCGGCCGCCTTTGCAACTAGAGTGCGAGAGACCCTGACGCTTGTCAATCGCAATCGGCAACAAAATTGTCGGACAATTCAGGCGGCGGAGCACGCGCCGCCTTTGCCCGCTGTCACCGCGTAAACGACCGAGCAATCCAAGACTTGGGGCCCGCGTAATGGTCTTTATGACGATGCTGGGAAGACTGATCGCTATGGCTTTTTGTGTCGGTTTAACGGCCTGCGCCTCCTCTGGTGAAAACCATGTTGGAACCTTTAAGCCGGTGGGTGGCGGCAGCCTGCATTTTCTCGATGTCGCGGGTGATTTGGATGTTGCGGCGGACACCGCGCAGAAAGACGTGCCGCTTCTTATGATCCACGGCGCCAGCGCCAATTTGCGCGATCTTGAAGTCGCTCTGCTGCCAGAGGCGGCCCGGTCCCGGCGCGTGGTGCTTGTCGACCGCCCAGGCCATGGTCTGTCAGATCGGCTGAAGCGCCGGCCCGACCCGCGCGATCAAGCCCTCGCCATCAAAGCCTTGGCCGATGCCTTGGGCCTTGAGCGGCCGATCCTGGTCGCGAATTCCTACGGGGGCGCGGTAGCGCTGGCCTACGGTTTGGCCTTCCCCGAGGCGGTGTCGGGCATGGTGCTGCTGGCGCCCGTCAGCCATCCCTGGCCCGGGGGTGTGTCTTGGCACAACGATGTTGGGGCGGCGCCCATCATTGGGCCGATCTTCCGGCACACGCTGGTGCCGACCCTCGGTCCCCGCTTTGCCAAGGCGCAACTCAAGACGGGGGCTGACGGTCCGCTGCCGGAGGGGTATTACGAGAAGGCGCGGCTCGATCTGTTGTTCCGCCCGGCCGCCTTCAAGGCCAACTCAGAAGACCTTGTCCACCTCAAGCCGTTCATCGAGGAGCAAAGCCGGCGCTATGGCGAGTTGGCGATGCCGATCCGCATTCTGGCCGATCCGGCGGACACGACCGTGTCCACGAAAATCCACGCCAAGCAGCTTGTGGAAGAGGCGCAAAACGCCACCCTCACGCTCCATCCCGGGGCGGGGCATTTTATTCAGCATAGCCGCACAGAAGAGGTGCTCTCCGCCATCGACGCGCTGGCCCGTTAAGAGGCCAATGTCGCCCCCGATTAGGCGCAAGGCGATTTTAGGCCCCTGCCGGATCGCGTCCCTTGGCACCCCGTCCCGCAGATGCGACGCTAACGGCTCCATGCGGTAATGCCGGGCGTCAAATGACATGAGAAAAAATTGGGATGAGCGGACACATTTTAGCAATCGATCAGGGCACAACCTCCAGCCGGGCGATCCTCTTTGATGAGGCGTTACGGCCCGTCGCCGCATCGAGCCAAGAATTTCGGCAAATTTTCCCGCAGTCCGGCTGGGTGGAGCACGACCCGGCCGATCTCTGGGCGAGCGTGGCGGCAACCGCGCGCGCGGCCATCGAACGGGCCGGGATCGATATCGCCTCCCTCGCTGCGATCGGGCTCACCAATCAGCGCGAGACGACCCTGCTGTGGGATCGGCAAACGGGCGAGCCGCTGATGAATGCCATTGTTTGGCAGGACCGTCGCACCGCCGACCTTTGTGACAGGTTGCGGGCGGACGGAGCCGAAGCGATGGTGACGGAGCGTACGGGATTGGTTCTTGATCCTTATTTCTCCGCATCCAAGCTCGCCTGGATGTTAGACAATCTGGAGGGCGCCCGTGCGAAAGCCGAGGCGGGCAGGCTGGCTTTTGGCACGGTCGATACCTTTCTGATCTGGCGCTTGACCGGCGGTAAGGTCCACGCGACCGATGTCACGAATGCATCGCGTACGGCGCTTTTTAACATCCACACCCTCGCCTGGGACGAGGCGCTGCTTGATCTCTTTGCGATCCCCCGGGCGGTGTTGCCTGAGGTAAAGGCCTGTACGGATGACTTCGGGATGACGCGGCCCGATCTCTTCGGGCGGCCGATCCCCCTTCGCGGACTTGCCGGCGACCAACAAGCCGCCACCGTGGGGCAGGGCTGTTTTGAGCCCGGCATGGTCAAATCGACCTACGGCACCGGCTGCTTTGCCCTGCTTAATACCGGGCTTGCGCCCGTCGCCTCCTCAAACCGCCTACTGACGACCCTTGCCTACCAAATTGACGGGCAGACCACCTACGCGCTGGAGGGCTCTATTTTCGTGGCCGGGGCGGCGGTGCAATGGCTGCGCGATGGGTTGAAACTCGTGCGCGAAGCCGAGGAAACCGACGGCCTTGCCGCATCCGCGCGCGATGGGTCTGAGGTCTATCTCGTGCCGGCCTTTACCGGCCTTGGGGCGCCCTATTGGGACGCCACGTGCCGGGGGGCGATTTTTGGGCTGACGCGCGCCGATGGGGCGGCAGAGATCGCGCGGGCGACCCTTGAAAGTGTCGGTTATCAAACCCGGGATCTATTGGAGGCGATGGCGCGCGATTGGGCCGCTGGCGAGCCCTTGCAGGGCCTGCGGGTCGATGGGGGCATGACGGCGAGCGACCGGGCGATGCAATTCCTTGCCGATATTCTTGGTGTGTCGGTCGACCGCCCGGCCGTCATTGAAACAACCGCACTTGGCGCTGCTTGGCTCGCCGGCCGGGAAATCGATCTTTATCCGCCAGCTGAGGACTTCTCTAAGGTATGGCGCCTTGAGCGTCGGTTCGAGCCAAGCATGACCTGCGAAGAGCGAGACCGGCGCTATGCCGGCTGGCAAGAGGCGGTAGCCCGCACGCTTACGACGAAGGTCTAAGGCGCGGCGTGCCTACGACCAAAGGATGAGGCGCACCCCGCCATGCGTGTGCATGTGCTCAGGTATTTGGCGTAAGAAACCTCTCTCTTTTGATTTTTATTTGTGCAGCGCAGCATAATCACTCGACTAAAGTTGCTCTTACTTCCCCGGTGCTTGCCCGCAATGCTGAGGGGAGGTGAGATCGGCCACATCTCCGGTCCGCCGCACCATTCAAGGGTCTCAATCTTGAGGCGACGCACTGGAGGAAACGCATGGCAACACCCAACAAAAAACAACTCGATCCGGAGGCCGCACGAGCCTATTGGGGCGCCAATTTGCGTCTCATGATCACGCTTCTGATCGTCTGGTTTTCCGTCTCGTTTGGATGCGGAATATTGTTCCGCGACGCGCTTGATGC
>JBCDJA010000213.1:0-4985 GCA_038748465.1 Pseudomonadota bacterium | reverse complement strand
TTGAGGGTCACCGGCTTGGCGGCTTTGGCTTCGGCGATTACCGCATCGGGAAAGTCGAAGGGCAGGCCGTGCTCGTGAATGGCGATGAGGCTGATCGATTTAGGCTCGTCGGTACGGCCAAGCCGTTCGACGATTTTGACGGGCCGCGGGCCGGCATAGCGCCCCGATTTCAGTTGGCAAACCACCAGCTCGCCGGCCTTGGCCCCCGCGGTGTCGCCTTTGTCTACCCGGTAATCGGACCGGGCTTTTTTGTCGACGGAAAGGACCGTGCCACCGCCAGGTCCGGGCTGAAACACACCCAAGATGCGCGGCTTTTCGCGAGCCTCAAGGCGCCGGATCACGCTTGCCTCAACCCGGTCATCGACCGCGGTCAGGCGCGCGAGGATCCGGTCACCCAGCCCAAGCGCGCGGCCATGGCGGACATCGTTGAGCAGGATCGGCGGGGGGGGCGCGGTGCCTTTCCAATTAAGCGGCTCACAGACCAAATCGCCATCGGCATCAAGGGCGGTGATCGTCAGGACCGTGACGGGGGGCAGAGCGTCTGGCGCCTCGTAGTTTTTGCTTTTCGTTTTTGCGATTTTCCCAGCCTCGGTCATGGCTTTTAACCGCTCACGGAACGGTCGGCGCTGGTCACCCTTAATGCCAAAAGCACGGGCAATCTCGCGCCGGCTTGTCGTTTCCGGATTGTCTTTGAGAAAGGCTAAGATGGCCGCCTCGCTTGGCAGCGCCTCTTCGCCCCCGTCCTTTAAAGCCGTTTGCGGAGCATTGGGCTTTTGTTTTGCCATGGCAGGGCGCGATTAGCCTGTCAATCCGCGTCGGCCGTGGAGGGCGGATCGGACGGCGCCTCATCGCCACTCGCTTTTTTGCTGCGCGTGGTTTTTTTGGCGGCGGTTTTCTTTTTGGTCGTCGTTTTTTTGGCCGTCGCTTTTTTGGCGGTTGCTTTTTTGGCCGTTTTCTTTTTCGCGGCGGCCTTCTTGGTGCTGGATTTTTTGCTGCCCGCCTTGGCTTCAATAAGCTCAAGGGCCCGTTCAAGGGTCACCGCGTCGACCTCTTCTCCCTTCGGTAAGGTTGCATTCGTCCGGCCGTATTTGATGTAGGGGCCGTATTTGCCTTCCATCAGTTCCACCGGGCGTTCTGTTTCCGGGTGCGCGCCAAGCTCGCGCAACACTTTGCCACCGCGGCGCTGGGCTTGTTTCTCGGCGATCAGCGTAACGGCCCGGTTGATCCCTACGGTGAAGATATCTTCATAGCTCTCGAGATTGGCGTAGATACCCCCATGCTTGATGTAGGGCCCGTAGCGCCCAAGCGCGGCCGTCATCTCTTTGCCGGTTTCAGGGTGGGTCCCAATGGTGCGCGGAAGGCTGAGCAGTTTGACCGCCAACTCAAAGGTCATGTCGTCCGGCGCAATCCCCTCGGGCAGGCCGGAGCGCTTCGGTTTTTCTCCATCTTCCGCCTCACCGAGCTGCAAATAGGGTCCGAAGCGTCCCGAGCGGAGGGTGACATCAAGTCCATTGTCCGGGTGTTGGCCTAGGACTTTGGGCCCGGCTTTAAGGGCCGCATTGTCGGTGTCGCTTTCGGTGAACTGGCGGGTGTAATTGCATTCGGGGTAATTGGAGCAGCCGATAAAGGCGCCATATCGCCCGACCTTGAGCGATAATTCTCCGGCTTCGCAGGCCAGGCATTTTCGGGGGTCGCTGCCATCGTCTCGGGTCGGAAAGACCACAGGTCCTAAGATCTCGTTGAGGGTGTCCAAGACCTGGCTGACGCGCAGATCTGCGGTTTCTGCAACACTTGCCGTGAAGTCAAGCCAGAAGCGGCGCAGCACGTCTTTCCATTCCACATCGCCAGCGGAGATGTGGTCGAGCTCCTCTTCAAGATTGGCGGTAAAATCGTACTGGATGTAGCGCTTAAAGAAGCTCTCTAGAAACGCCGTCACAAGCCGTCCTTTGTCCTCCGGGAAAAACCGTTTCTCCTCCAACCGCACGTAACTGCGATCCTGCAGCACCGAGAGGATGGAGGCGTAGGTGGACGGCCGGCCGATCCCCAGCTCTTCAAGCCGTTTAACCAGGGTGGCCTCGGTAAAGCGGGGTGGCGGCTCGGTGAAATGTTGGGTGGGGGTCACCGTTGTCAGGGCCGTCGCCATGCCCTTTGCAAGCGCCGGCAGTCTGCGACCGTCTTCTTCTTCCGGCTCATCGTCTTGCCCCTCCATATAGAGGGTGAGAAAGCCATCAAACACCATGACCTGTCCGGTCGCCCGCAGGATGACCTGCCCATCGGGCCTCGCAAGATCGGCTGTTGTCCGCTCAAAGACGGCGCTTTCCATCTGGCTTGCAACCGTCCGCTTCCAGATCAATTCATAAAGGCGGAATTGATCAGCGCTCAAATTCTTCAACGATTTGGGCAGGCGGGCGAGGGACGTTGGGCGAATTGCCTCGTGCGCCTCTTGGGCATTCTTGGCTTTGTTTTTGTAATATCGGGGCGCGTCGGGCAGGTATTTGTCACCGAACTCCGTGCCGATCACTGATCGGGTTTGGGTTAGGGCTTCTTGGGTGATCGAAATCCCATCCGTCCGCATATAGGTGATAAGCCCCACCGTCTCGCCGGCGATATCAATCCCTTCGTAAAGCCGCTGGGCGGTCTGCATGGTCTTGCTTGCCGAAAAGCCAAGCTTGCGGGATGCCTCTTGTTGCAATGTTGATGTTGTGAAGGGCGGTGCCGGGTTGCGCTTTTGAGGTTTTTGCTCAAGCTCTGCGACTGTGTAGGTGCCGGCTTCGATTGCCTTGACAGCCGCAAGCGCGGACGCCTCGTCATTGAGGTCGAACTTACCAAGCTTTTTTCCGTTTAAGGAGTAAAGCCGCGCCTCGAAGGATTTTTGTTCAGGCGTCGCAAGCTGCGCGGCGACGGTCCAATATTCGCGGGGGCGGAAGGCCTCGATTTCGCTTTCCCGCTCGCAAATCAGCCGTAGCGCGACCGACTGCACGCGGCCTGCAGATCGAGCGCCAGGTAATTTGCGCCATAGCACGGGCGACAGGGTGAAACCGACCAGATAGTCCAGCGCCCGGCGCGCGAGATACGCATCGACCAGTTCCTGATCGATGGTCCGAGGCTGGGCCATCGCATCTAGCACAGCCCGTTTGGTGATAGCGTTGAAGACGACCCGCTCAATGGCGACGTCTTTTAAGGCTTTTTTGTCCCGCAAAACCTCTAGCAAATGCCAAGAGATTGCCTCGCCTTCCCGGTCTGGGTCGGTTGCGAGGATCAAGCGGTCCGCGCCTTTAACGGCCGCGGCAATGTCGTTGATCCGCTTGCGGGACTTGGTGTCCACGTCCCAGGTCATCGCAAAATCATCGTCCGGCTGTACAGAACCATCCTTAGACGGTAGATCTCGGACGTGACCATAGCTGGCGAGGACCTGAAACTCAGATCCAAGATATTTATTGATGGTTTTGGCCTTGGCCGGTGACTCGACGATGACGACATTCATGATGGAGGTCCGATCGGGGAGGGCCCGAGAGGCAAAGCGGCGTCCGGCGCCGAGGCGCTCCCGCCCCATGTGGCATCCGGCCGAGCCTTCGTCAACGCGCCGGAAAGCCCCGCACGCATACGCGTCGCTTCTGCGCCTGCCACGGTTACTATTTGTTTAATGCCTATGGGACCCGTTCCCGCCTGAACCGACCCCTCGCTCACGAGCGTCTGGTGGTGACCGGTTTTCGGCACGGTTAGCTTGTGGCCTGCCTATCCGG
Source organism: Pseudomonadota bacterium (assembly GCA_038748465.1). Taxonomy (GTDB): domain Bacteria; phylum Pseudomonadota; class Alphaproteobacteria; order M2410; family M2410; genus JBCDJA01. Next base: position 1,242 of record JBCDJA010000213.1, on the reverse strand, counting down.
TCAGCGGGTGCTCAAGCGCGAGGGAGGCACCCAAAATCGCGGGGAAAGTGGTCAAATCGCCTGTCCGTGTCAACCGGCTGCCTGCAGGGACGTGGGTTTTTAGACCAAAGACCGATCCGCGGGGCGCAGGTTTTCCCTCGACTTATCGCTGGAAGGGCATATTATTTGTTTGCACTTATTACGCGAGAAGTGAGTGTCTTCCGACTCGCGAGAACGGTGTAAACGCCCAGCGCAAGGGCCTCGCCGGTCTCGCTTCATCGTGGAAAGCAGGCAAGCGCCCATGGAAAACTCAGCCCCCTCCTTACCATTATGCGAGAAGCGCTCAGCGGGTGTCGGCATACCGGCTCAGGCAAGTGCTGATTACCTCTTTGACATGCTAAAAGCGCTCGAGCGGCTCGCAGCCGGCGATGATCGCGCGTTTCTGCGCTACCTGATCGCAATGGCGACGATTGAGGCTTATCGCTTGAAGGATTTTCCGGCGGCATCGACCCCGGCCCCGTCCGAGTAAGGGCAAAGATCGGCAGCGGGCCTAAAGACCCCGCCCGGCGCCGTCTATCCCAGCCGAGCGACCTTGTTGCCCGGTTGACGTTCGATGCGGCCGGCCAATTCGAGCTCCAAGAGCAGGGTTCGGAAGGTGCCGGGCTCCAAGCCGCTTTCCCGCAACAGGGTGTCGACTTGGGTCGGACTGGGCCCGAGAAGGGTTAGAAGCCGCGCGCGGGCCGTGTCGGGCGGCTCGCCGAGATCGAGCGAGCCGGTGACCGAGGGGCGCGGCGAGGGCGCCTCGAGCACCGGCGTTGCGTTTGGGTTTGCCAGCCCCGCGCCGTTATGGGCCGGCAGGGCGCCTAGGACAGCGAGGACATCCTCGATGTCCTCAACAAGATGGGCCCCGTCCCGGATCAGCCGATTGGTCCCCCGGCAGCGCTCATCGAGAGGCGATCCGGGCACGGCAAACACCTCTCGGCCCTGCTCTCCGGCAAACCGCGCGGTGATGAGCGAGCCCGACCGTAACGCCGCTTCAACGACGAGGGTCCCAAGAGCCATCCCAGAGATGATCCGGTTGCGGCGGGGAAAGTCTTGCGCCCGACCGACATGGCCCAAGGGGCGCTCGGACAGGACAACCCCGGTCGCCGCGATCTCCCCGTAAAGATCGGTGTTCTCGGGCGGGTAGATTTGATCGAGCCCGCCACCAAGGACGGCAACGGTTCCGGTGGGAAGCGCGCCGCGATGGGCGGCTGCGTCAAT
>JBCDJA010000212.1:0-4988 GCA_038748465.1 Pseudomonadota bacterium | reverse complement strand
GGTCGAAAAATACAATTCCTGGAGGGTCGTCGACATGGTGTTTGACCCAAGCCGCATCGTCGGCCGATGACCTTCAGTCCGGTCCCGGACCGCGGGGCCCAACGACGGAGAGTAAACCCGTGACCCCAACGCGCCTTTGCAACGCCCGCCTGCCACATCTCTACCGCCGTACTGGCCTCTTTGTCCGCCGTCTGAGTGTCGTGGCCCTCACCCTGGTTACTTTGGGTGCCGGTGTCTTCTCAGCGCCTCTAAAGGCACAAGAGCCCTTGCGGATCATCATCGATCAAGGCCATCTCGATCCGCTTCCCATCGCGCTGCCGCCCTTTATCGAAGAGGTCGACGGGCGGGGACAGGTGGGCGCCAATCTGGCGCAAGTGATCACCAATAATTTGCAACGCTCAGGGTTGTTCCGTCCGCTCGATCCGCGCTCATTCCTTGAGCCGATTACGGACTTTAATGCACTTCCCCGGTTTCGTGATTGGCGCACGATCAACGCCGATGCCCTCGTCACCGGCGAAATTGTGACCGATGATGGCGGCCGGCTGGCCGTTCAATTCCGGCTTTATGATGCGCTCACCGAGCGGGAACTCGTTGGCAAGAAATATCGGACGAACCCGGAGAATTGGCGCCGGGTGGCGCATCTGATTTCAGATGCGATCTACGAGCGATTGACCGGTGAGAAGGGCTATTTCGATACGCGCATTGTCTTTGTTGCCGAAAGCGGGCCGCGCCAGCGGCGCACCACCCGCCTTGGCATCATGGATCAGGATGGGGCGAACCCGGAATTTTTGACAAGCGGGGCGGATTTGGTGCTCTCGCCGCGGTTCTCGCCGACGAGCCAAGAGATCACCTATATGTCCTTTAAGAACAACAGGCCGCGGGTGTATCTCCTCAATGTGGAGACCGGCCAATCGGAGGTGGTGGGGGATTTCCCGGGCATGACCTTCGCGCCGCGGTTTTCGCCCGATGGCAGCCGGGTCGCGATGACCCTCGAAGAGCGCGGCAATTCCGATATCTACCTTTACGATCTGGCGCGACGGACAAAGGCCAGATTGACCAATCACCCCAGCATCGACACCTCGCCGACCTTCGCTCCTGACGGCAATCGGCTTGCCTTCAATTCCGATCGGGGTGGCAGCCGGCAGCTTTATGTGATGGACCGCAATGGCGGGAACGTGCAGCGGATCAGCTTCGGCGATGGCAAATACTCAACGCCAGTATGGTCACCGCGCGGAGACCTCATCGCGTTCACGAAATTGTCAAAGGGCGTTTTTTATCTCGGCGTGATGCGCCCCGATGGTTCCGGCGAGCGGCTCCTAACCGACGGCTACTCGATCGACGGGCCGACTTGGGCTCCCAACGGCCGCGTGATCATGTTTTGGAAGCAAACGCCAACAGGCCAAGACGGGTCTGGTGGCAACACCAGTATTTTTTCCGTGGACCTGACGGGCTTTAATTTGCGCCGTGTGCAAACCCCGGGCAATGCCTCCGATCCGGCCTGGTCGCCGCTCATCCGCTAGAGCGAGATAAGCCCGGCGGGCGCCCGGCGCGACAGCCGCGCGATTTAGTGGAACCGCCCAGGGACCCAGGGTTTCGGCGCGTAAACAGCGCCGCCTGGCAGGCAACCTCCCTCATCTACAGCGCGGCTGATCGATGCCGATAGCTGCGTCACGTCCTGGGTATTGGGGGATGCAAGGAGGCTGTGATCGCCATTGTGGAGCCCCTCTCTTGCCCCATCTTCGCCGTGATCTTAATGGGGCAGGGCGCTCTAACGCTTGATCGGCCGATGGCTCGTGGTTAATTACTTTGCTCTGAGGGATACAGACACGGCCACACAGCAACAGTCTGGTAACCTGCGTGGTGGGAAAAGCAGGGGAACTCTTAACGGGGGTACCAATCGTTCGGCCTTCCCAAGTTGGTCAAAAGCCAACCCATCGGGCCTTGTGCGTTTGGCAGGAACTTGCGGACATCCGATCACTCCAAGATTTAGGGGAGCTATTTCTATGAGGCTGAACTTAAAACTCATCGCCGTTTGCGCCAGCGTGTTCCTCATCGCTGCCTGCAGCTCAAAGCCTGACGACACGCAAGTTGTCACCAGCACCAATACCGTTTCCGGCCCGCTTGCTGGGTCCCAGGAGGACCTTGAAGCAACCGCAGGCCATCGCGTGTTTTTCGGCTTCGATGCATTCCAGCTCGATTCTGAAGCGCAAGAAACGCTTCGCCGTCAGGCTGCTTGGCTTTCAGCCAATCCGGCGGTCGGCGTGCTTGTGAGCGGCAATGCGGATGAACGCGGGACGCGGGAGTATAACATTGCGCTCGGTGCCCGTCGCGCGAACGCTGCTAAAGATTTCCTTGTTAGCCTCGGCGTTGACCCCTCGCGCATCTCTACGATTTCCTACGGGGAAGAGCGGCCGATTGCCCTCGGCTCTAACGAACAATCCTGGGCTCTGAACCGGAACGCCACGACCCTGGTGCAGACCGGCCCGGCTTCGTAGCCAGCCGGCCTAAGGCACGTTCTAAAAAGGCGCCTTCGTCGTGAAGGCGCCTTTTTTGTGGCTGATGGTTGCGAGCGAGCGTCTTGTGCAAGTCAGGTGTTAGGGCCGGTGGCATTCCCCTCTCGCCTGGAATCGACGAGAAGGGTGGAGCACAACCGTCCTCGATCGCTAGGCCTCAACACATGGCTGAAACACGCCCGCGAACCAAAAGGCCTAAGCAAAATGCCCAACCGCTCGGGCCGAACCTCGGATGCTTTGGAGATCGCATTATGACGACAGTCACCAAGCGGATGATGACACTCACCACGGGAGCGCCGGCAGCGGCAAGGCCCAAGCTTTCAGCCATCGGATGGCTGTTGATGGTCCTTGTGCTGCCCTTGACCGCCCTTGCGCCACCTGTGGCCGCGCAAACCGGCGAGTTCAGCGCCATGGTGCAAAAGCTGGAGCGGCTTGAACGCGATCTGCAAGCCCTGCAGCGCCAGGTTTATTCTGGCACCCCGCCCCAGAATGCGACTGGCCGAGTGCCCACGGGCGATGCGGCCTACGACACTCTGAGCCTGCGCCTTGACGCGTTCGAGCAACAGATGCAGGCGCTCACCGGGCAAATTGAAACCACGAGTTTCGAGCTTCGGCAGCTTAAAGGCGAGATGCAGTCCCTGGCCCAAGACGTGGACTTCCGGCTGCGCGCGCTTGAGGGCAAAGAGCCTCTCGCGGCCGATCCGGCGGGGGCTCCGACCGGATTAACGGGCGCGCCCAGCATCGCCGATCCCGCGCCGGCGCCGCAAGCGGCAGCCCTGCCGTCCGGGCTCAACCAGCCGAAAAACATCGCCCAGCCCGGCGGCAGCATCGAAACCTTCAGCGGTCCGCCGCAAGAGCGCTATGATAACGCGCTGACGTTTCTTCAGCAGGGGGATCATGCGAAGGCTGAGCGGGCGCTTTCCCAATTTGTCACCGACCACCCCGACAGCGAGCTCTCGGGCAACGCCTTTTATTGGCTTGCGGAGACTTATTATGTGCGTGGCCAGTACAAAGAGGCCGCGCAAACCTTTCTCGACGGGCTAAAGGCGCACCCCAAGAGCTCAAAAGCGCCGGACAGCCTTTTAAAACTCGGCATGAGCTTGTCCTCCCTGGGGCAAAAAGATCAGGCTTGCCGCACCTTGGGCGAGGTGCCACGGCGCTATCCGTCTGCGACCCAAACAATCCTGCAGCGCGCCAAAATAGAGGCGGGTAAGGCAGGCTGCCGGTGAGCACCCGATGCGCGGTCCCAAGGGGCGCCATCCCGCCGGGCCGGGGGGCGAGCCTTCAGCCCAGCTAACGCCGGCGGGGTTTTTATCAACGCTCTCGGCCCTCGGCGTTGACCTGAAGGCACCTCTCGCGGTTGCTGTTTCTGGCGGCCCTGATAGCGCCGCGCTGCTTTACGTTGCGTGTGCCTCGCGAGGCGAGGGGGGACCACCCGTTCACGCCATCACGGTCGATCATGGGTTGCGGGCAGCCGCCGCATCCGAGGCCCAGCTCGTAGCGGCCTGGTGCCAGGACCTTCATGTTCCGCACACGGTTTTACGGTGGGAGGGCGAGCCTCAAGGCAATCTCCAGGCCGCGGCGCGCCAGGCGCGCTATGGGCTCATGGCCCGCTGGTGCCGGGATGAGGGCGTTTCGACGCTGCTCACCGCCCATCATCTCAACGACCAGGCGGAGACCGTGCTGCAACGGCTTGCCCGCGGCAGCGGCGTCGACGGGTTAGCCGGGATGGCCCCCGTGCGTTGGCTGTCGAGCCCGGAAGAGGGTCCCCCCGTCCGTCTCGTGAGGCCTTTCCTCGATGTTCCCAAAACGCATCTCATCGCCCTTGCTGACCGGGAGGGCCTTGCATGGGCCGAGGATCCCAGCAATCGCGACGCGCAGTTTGAGCGAGCGCGCCTGCGGGCAGCGGCGCCCCTCCTGGATGGTCTTGGTCTAACCCCCGAGCGCGTTGCCGGGACAGCCGATTGGATGGGCCTTGCAGTTCCGGTGCTTGAGGCGGCTGCGGACCGCCTGGCGCAGGGCGCGCTGCACCAAGCACCGTTTGGGTCTTTGTCCCTCAATCGCGCGGTTTTTCGGGACAACTTAGAAGAGACCCGGCTGCGTGTGCTGGCTCGTGTCCTTTGCGCTTTGTCCGGACGGGCCTATCGGCCGCGCCTGCGCGCCTTGGCGATGCTCGATCGGGCGCTATGCGAGAGGGGAGAGTTCGTCGGCGCCACCCTTGGCGGATGCCGATTTGTTGGCGACGGCGCGCCGGCGACGGTGCGTATCGTCCGGGAGTTGCGCGCCTGCCGGGAGGCCAATCCCCCAAGCCCCGCGCCGTCTCATCCGATCCGGTGGGATGGACGGTGGATGGTGAGCCCGCTCGGCGGATTTCGGCGTTCCCTATCCCTGAGGCCCCTCGGGCCGGACGGTCTTGAGGCGGTGCGATCCACCGCTTCTGATGATGCGGCGCCCTTGCGGGCATTGCGGGAGGCC
>JBCDJA010000211.1:0-4988 GCA_038748465.1 Pseudomonadota bacterium | reverse complement strand
GGTGTCAGAGGACGGATGGGTCCTCACCAATGCTGAGGTGCTGCGTGCGGGGGAGCCCACACTGATTGCGCCGGGCGGTGAGCGTTATACTCCCACACAGATCGCCAAATCCTCCGCCAACGACGTTGCCCTCCTCAAAATTGAGGCGAGCGGCCTGACGGCCTTCCAATTCTCAAGTGCCGAGGTTGCAGGATCGGAGGACATTCGCTCCCTCATTGGCGCGAGCGGTACCTATGAAACGGCACGATCGGGCGCCTATTCTGGGATGCAAGCCGGCGCGGGCGCAAGCGCGCTGACAATTCACTCTTCCATCATTCCACTTGCCGGCCTCGGGGGGCCGGTTACCAATAGTTGCGGGCATGTGGTTGGCGTTAATCGCACGGATCCGGGTCGCAAGGCTTTGCTTGGCTTTGGCGGGGTGAAGCTCAGCCCACCGCGTAACTATTCCGTTGCGGCGGGCGCAGACAGCATCCTCGCTTTTTTGACAGCGGAAGGCGTGAGCGGCCTTAAAGCGGCCCAGCCCTGCGCCAGTGCCGTCCAGGTCGCGAAAGAAAAAGAAGAGGAAGCGCAACAATCGGCCCAGAATGCCGATGCGGCCCTCAAAGAAGCGGAGGAAAAAGCCAAGGCCGAGCGGGCGCGGGCTGAGGAGCTGCGACGAAAAGCCGATCAAGCGACCCAAGGCCGGGCCGCTGCCTTGAAAGAAGCCGAAGAGGCGGAAGCGCGGGCCGCCGCCGCCGAGGCCGAGCGTGATGTGGCCGCGCAAGAACTTGACATCGCCGAGGGCAAACTCGACGTCGCCACCGAAAAGCTTCAGATTACTGAGGAAAAACTCGGTGAGGCCCAGGCCGATGCGGCGGCGGCGCTCGCAAGTGCCGAGCGGTTTAAGGTCACGTGGATTGCAACGCTCGCAGGGGCGCTAGCGCTCCTCGGTGTTGGGGGCTTTTTTGCCTCCCGTCGCGTGCGCCGCCACAAGCAGGAAACCACAGTGGCGCGGAGCATGGCCGATGCGAGCCATGCGCGGCTTGTTGCCGCCACGACTGCGCCGCAAGGCGCGCCCAGCGTTCTCTTCGAGGGGGAGAGCGTCGATGGGCAACAGATCCGCCTCAAGATCGATTCGCTTGATTTCGCGCCGGGCAAAAACAACACCGCCATCGGTCGGAGCCCCGAGCATGCGCAGTTGGTGATCCAAGACCCGGCGGTATCTCGCTGCCACGCGACGGTTTTCCTCAGTGAGGGGCAGGTCTTCATTAAAGATGCGGGGTCTGAAAACGGGGTGTCGATCAACGGAGAGCGGATTGATCCATCAGCGCCGGCGCCGCTGCGGGAGGGCGATGTGCTGGGCCTTGGGCAGACGACCCTTCGGGTCCGGTTGTTTTAGGGAGGCGGTGGGATGCTCGCTCGCCGCCTCGGCGCACATTTGGGCAGGCACATCGGCCGGCGAGGGGGCCGGTGGGGCCGACTTGCTCAGGTCGCCGCCCTCACCCTTGGTGCGGTTGTGGCAAGCCCAGAGCCTGGTGGCGCAACCGCCAAACTGGCGGAGGCGGAAACATCGGTCGTGCGCGTTGTGGCCGAGCTTACCCGCTCGATGTGCAACCCCCCGCCGCCGCGGGGCGAGGGGTGTATCGGAACCGGCACGGGCTTTATCGTCAACGAGGACAGCACCATAGCCACCAACCAGCACGTGGTTGAGGGCGCCCAGCGGGTGACGGTGATCCTCTCCGGCTCCACGGTGCAGGTGGACGCGCAAGTGATTTGGTCCTCCAAAGAGCGCGATCTCGCCCTTCTGAAAACCGAGCCCCTCGGCCGGCCAGCCCTGACCCTCTTTGGCGGCGAATTCGAGAAAGGGGGGAACGTTTACGCCATCGGGTATCCGGGGCTTGCTGACGATCTTGGGGTGGCGGTCGATGCCTCGATCACCGATGGCGTTTTGAGCCGGCATTTCCAGGGGTCATGGACCGGCGGCAGCTTCTTTGAAATCGTGCAGCACAGCGCCGGGATCAATCCGGGCAATAGCGGTGGCCCCCTTGTCAATGGTTGCGGCCAAGCCCTCGGCGTCAACACGCGCGGATCGGGCAGTGGGCGGATCGTACGCGACCGACAAGGACGCGTCGTGGACATTATGGCGGGTGTGGATGTTTATTTCGCGTCCGGCATTTCCACGATCACCGATCAATTAAAAGCCCAGAACATCAGCTTCAAGACCATTTCTGCGCCCTGTGTCACGGCGGGGCTTGCCAGCGGTCCGTCCTCTACGTGGCTTTTAATGCCGGTGCTGGCTGTGGGGCTGTTGTCGCTGACCGCCCTTGTGTTCGCCTTGCGCAAGCCGCGCCAAGCGGTTGTCAGCGGAATGAGACAGGCCGTGGAGGCGGTAAGCCGGCCGATTGCCCGCTCGTCGGGCCGGGCCAAGGCAAGACCGGCTGGCGGGCGCCCGGCCCCGAGCGAGGTGCCGACCCCGGCAAATGAGGTCGCGTCCCGGTACGCTCTGGTCGGCTTTACCGGTGCCGGTTATGCGGTGCGGTTTCCATTGCTCGATCGGTCGGCGGCCAATGACGCGGCGGAAACCGTGTTCGGTCGTCACGGGACGATTTGTCATTACACCCTTGAGGATCAACCCATCTCAAAGCGCCACGTGCGATTTGTCGTGACGTCAAACGGCGTGAGCGTTGAAGACCTCAACAGTACGAACGGGACCAAAGTGAATGGCACGCCGCTTAAACCCTTCGAGCCGGTCGCGGTTGCCCCGGAGGCGACCATCCAATTTGGCGGCCTCGATTTTGAGTTGATTACGGTGTGATATGCTTCGCCGCTCCCGCGAAATCAGTATCTTCTCCACGTCCGCGCTAGACCTTTTTGCGTCCGGCATGGGGGCGTTTGTGCTGATTGCCGTGGTGATGATGCCCTATTTTCCGAATACGGGGGATTCACCGGAGCGCATCCAGGAGGTAAAGGCCGCTCTCGCCTCGGCAGAAGAAACGATTGAGGATCAATCGGCGCAGATCGACGATTTGCGAGGGCAGACCGAAACCTTGCAAAAGGCGAAAGAAAAACTTGAAAAAGATCTTGAGGCGGAGCGCAATAAGCCGACGGTCGCTTTTCCGCCCCTCGATATTGTCATTTTGCTCGATACCTCTGGCAGCATGGACCGGCAAGTCAGCGGTTTGCGGACGGAAATCAGCCAGCTGACACAATTGTTGCTGCGGCTCACACCAAGCCTCGGGGTAGGGATCGTCGACTTTAACGATCGCTGCCTTGGCGCGCCTCGGCCGTTCAATTTACGCCTGATGCAAGGGGCGGCAATTGGGGAGCTGCAGGCGTTTGTGCGCACCATGCGCGCGCGGGGCGTGGCCTGTAACACGGACAGTCCGGAAGACGCGTTTCGAGCGCTCAATCTGGCGACCCAGATGGCTTGGCGGAGCGCGGCCCGGGTCAAGTCTATCGTTCTTATTACAGACAATCCCGCCTATCCCGAGCAGCTCAATGCGGCCTATGCGTCGGCCTCGCAATTTGCTGCCCGTGGTCGGGGTCATCGCGTCTCGGCCGTGTTTGTCCCAACCAGCAACCAGGCCATGGGCGAGCCGTTCCTCAAGGAGATCGCCCGGCGCGGTGGGGGGGAATTTGTGGTCGGCGGGGGCAGCATGACGGCGACAATCTTGCTGGCCCTTGCGGGCACGTGACGGGCGGTGATTGGATTGACAGTCAATTGGGCCAGAGGACTTATGGGGCGTGGCAATCGATGCTTCCCGGCCGGCGGCGGCTGGCGAAATCTGGGTGAAAGGCGGTTCGCGGCATGAGTGATTTGTTGCACCACCTCGCGTTACCGGTCGGCTATGTGGTGGCCGATTATCGGATTGAGCGGCTTCTCGGCGCTGGTGGTTTCGGGATCACCTATCTGGCGCAAGACCTCAGTCTCGATAAGCAGGTTGCCGTTAAAGAGTATTTCCCCAATGACATGGCGGTGCGGCGGGAGGGCCAATCGGTGCTCGCCAAAACGTCAGCTGATGACGATGGGTTCCGCTGGGGGCTTGAGGAGTTCTTGGCAGAAGCGCGGCGGCTCGCGCGGTTCGATCATCCGAATATTATAAAAATCCATCGTTATTTCGAGGCCCATGGCACGGCCTATATCGTCATGGAATTTGCTGAAGGGATCACGCTTGCCGAGCGATTGATCACGGAGGGAACCCTGGACGAGGCCGCTGTGCGCGCCATTTTCGGGCCCCTTGCCGATGGTTTGGCGACGGTGCATGCGGCAGGCTTGCTGCACCGGGATATCAAGCCTGGCAATATTATTCTGAGAGCGGATGGCCGCCCGGTGCTGATCGATTTCGGTGCGGCCCGGCACGCAACGGGCGGGCGATCGCATTCGGTCACGGCCATTGTCAGCGGCGGTTATTCCCCGTTCGAGCAATATTCAACAACGGGCAATCAAGGGCCGTGGACGGATGTTTATGCCTTTGGCTCAGTCATTTACACCTCCATGACAGGCAACCGGATGCCGCCCGCGCCGGACCGCATCGCCGACCGGCAAGGCGTGCTGGATGCGGAGCGGTTTGCCGCCCTCACCGGCCGCGCTTCGCCCGCGCTCATGGAGATGATCAAACGCTCGCTCCAGGTCTATGCAGAAGACCGGCCATCCACAATGTCAGCCTGGCAGGCGTGTTTCTCAGGCTCGCCGGAAGCGGTCGAGCCGGTGACGATGGAGGTTTCTCCCAATCCGCCTGACGCTTCACCGGAGGTTGAAAATCCGTATGCGTCGAGCGGTGTGGGCAGCGGCTATTCGGCAGCCGAGGCGGTGGCGCCCACGATCGAACCGGTCAAGGCAGGCAGCGTGCATGCGGCACCAAAACAAGGCAAGCAGCCGGTCGGTCTCCTTGCCGGTATTGGCGTGCTTGTCCTCGCGCTATTAGGCGTTGGTGTTTATCAGCTCTTTGGCGAGGAAGAGGACACGCCGGTCGCCTTGGTTACGCCCGATCCGGCGACCGATCCTGCCG